>JAMLIA010000019.1 GCA_023954495.1 Thermomicrobiales bacterium
ACTGCTCGCCATTGCTGGCATTGCCGACTCGCTGGACTGGTAACCTCCATGTTCCCCTGTCATCTTGAGGTCGCAACCGAAAGATCTCCCACCCATTCACCGCAGTCCAACGCAGAAGTTCTCACCTGCGCACTCGTAGTGACAGTGGCCACGAGAAGCTGCCGGATGGACACGTTGGCGTTGATCGCCAAGCCCGAGGCCACGCTCAGACTCATCGTCTTACACAATAAGTCAAAGAACTCCTTGACATACTGCGTTCAACGAGCGTACAGTGTCACTATCGGAGAAGGCCAGTGCGCAATCTTCCCGGCCGTCCCCGAAATCGTTTGCAACGTCGATCACGGCTTCATCGCCAAGGCTTCCTGACTCGCGATCACATGCGTGTACAGAGAAGCGCATTGCCCCGGCCGCCGTGAAGATGAGATGGACAGGAGGAGCGTAGAGGGCAAATCGCAGACAACACCAGGTTGGCAGGATGTTTCAAGCGTCCATTGGCAATGAAGCCGATGGGCAGACAACGGCCAGAGCTGGCCGCCATCCTCGCCAATCACCGGATGTGACGTGTGGTTGAAATCAGCGTATTCGAAAGGACAATTCACCCGTGAGACGCCTTGGACTGCTAGTGGGATCCGCCCTGCTTGCCCTCGCTATCGTGTTCCCCGTCGCCGCTGCTGATGGTGATCAGCTGGAAGTTCCGTTTACCGAGCAGAACGACTCGGGCATCACCGGCACCGCGACGTTCGTCGAGCAAGCCGGGAAGACAACCGTCACCGTCGATCTGATCGGCTCCGCGACGGACGTGGAACAGCCCTCCCACATTCACGTCGGCACATGCGACAACCTCGATCCCTTGCCTACCTACCCGCTCAACAACATCGTTGACGGTCACTCAGAGACAGTCGTCGACGTGACGATCGCGACGCTGCTTGCCTCGCCGTTCGCCGTGAACGTGCACAAGTCGGCCGAGGAAATCGACACCTACGTTGCCTGCGCTGAAATCGTCGCCAGCACCAGCGGACAGGTGATGCCTAACACTGGCGGTGGCCAGAACAGCGACACGCTGCCAATTGCCGCGATCGCCGGCCTCGTGCTGATCGCGCTCGGTGGCGGACTGTTCGTCGTTCGCCAGCGCATGGCCTGATAGCGACGCATTCATCGAATGCATGCCGCGCCCGACACTTGCCGAGCGCGGCGCGCTCACCAGATGTGGAGACAATACGTGCGACC
Source organism: Thermomicrobiales bacterium (assembly GCA_023954495.1). NCBI lineage: Bacteria > Pseudomonadati > Thermomicrobiota > Thermomicrobia > Thermomicrobiales > Thermomicrobiales bacterium. The sequence goes on from JAMLIA010000019.1 coordinate 1,228, forward strand.
CATGAGGCTCCCCAAACCCGTCCGCATCGGAAGGGTACTCACACTCGCGCTGTGCATCGTGACAGCAATGGCGTTCGTCGCCGCCTGTGGTGGCGGCTCAGACGACAAGACGAGTGATGCGCCGACAGCAGTCCCGACGGTGGCTGCCGCCGCGTCACCAACGGAAGCTCCCACCGCGACGCAAGCTGCTGCGACGGTCGAACCGACGATGGAACATGCAACGATGTCTGAATATCCCGTCGAGCAAGCCACGTCCGCAACCAGCGCGGCGACCGTGACTGCGCCGACAACCACGGCAGCGCCAGACTCCAAACAGGTCGAAGTCCAGATCCTCGACTTTAAATTCGAGCCCGCCGTGCTGGAGGTCGAAGCGGGCACAACCGTGACGTTCATCAACAAGGGCGTCGACCACACTGCCACTGCCAAAGACGATCCCTCTATCTTCGATTCCGGCATCCTGCACACCGGAGACTCGTTTAGCGTCACCTTTGACACGCCCGGCATGATCGACTACTGGTGCCTGTTGCATCCGAACATGCTCGGCATGATCATGGTGCGTTAGCCAGAACCATCGTGAGGTAGCGCCTGATGTCGCAACCGCGAGCCGCAGCCATCATCAGAATCGTCGCCGTCCTGCTCATTGGCGCGGGCGTCATCTTGCTCACCGCCGCGCTGCGATCCACCACACACGAAACCGCCGAGATCGCCCGTGAACGCGCCCGATTCGAAGCAATCGGCGCGTTCCAACCCCCGGCGACTGCGGTCAGTGGCGAGTCCCGACCGAGCCCGACGACAACGCCGACCGCCAGCAGCCCTGCACCAACAGGTGCCGACCTCGTCATCTCTGCGCAGATTGGACCGGAGCAAGGAGATCTGTCGGCGTCAGACCCAACAACTCCGGTGCGCACACCCACTCCCCCGGTTGATATGCCCCCGCCAACGCACATCACGATCGCGGCGGTCGGCATCGATACTGATATCGTCGAGGTTGAACCGAAGACCGACAGTGTTGATGGCCAGCTTGTGGAAACCTGGAGCGTCGCGGACTGGGCCGCGGGCCACCACGTCGGTAGCGCTGACCCGGGCGAGAACGGCAATATCGTCCTCGCCGGTCACGACGATGTCCGTGGCGAAGTCTTTCGGGGCCTGCATGACATCGAGCTGGGCGCGGAAGTCCTGCTCACAACACCCGATGGCGTGTATCGCTACGTCGTTGAAGAGATTCATGTTCGCCTTGAGCGCGGCGCGCCACTCTCCGAGCGTCTGGCCACCGGCGTGTTCATCGCACCGATGCCTGAGGAGCGATTGACGCTCATCACCTGCTGGCCATACGGCGTTGACGACCATCGCATCATCGTCGTCGCGAAACCGGCCGACTGATCGGCTCGCACTCCCGCGCAGTGAATCCGCCAGCGGTGACTGCCGCTTCTGTGTCATGGCGATTCGGGCGCGCACGCGATCCGCGTCCGACACAACCCAGCGCAGCCGAGACTCCTCGCATGCGCACCCCACACGACGGTTCAAGAGACGGGCCCACGGCGGGCCATCCCGTGTTAGAGTGCGGCTCATCAGGCTTGTACTCACAGGGAGGAGAGACGCCACGATGGCAGTCGATACACAGACGGACCTGGCAGCGTTGCGCGAGCGCGTTCGGGCAGCGATCACGGGGGAGAAGGATCACGTTGTCGAGGTCGCCGAGACGATCCGGGTGAACCCTGAACTCGGTTACGAAGAACGCATGGCCTCACAGCTCCTGACCGACCACCTCAAGGAGGCTGGCTTCGAGGTCGAGAAGCCCTACAAGGGCATCGAGACTGCTTTCCGCGCGACCCGCAAGGGCAAGGGCGACGGGCCGACAATTGCCGTGCTCGCCGAATACGATGCGCTGGCCGGCATCGGGCATGGCTGCGGCCACAACCTGATCGGCGGCTCCGGCCTCGCTGCGGCGCTCGGACTCGGCGCGGTGATCGACGAAGTCGATGGCACCGTCGTCATCATGGGGACACCGGCTGAAGAGGGCGGCGGCGGCAAGATCAAGCTCGCCGAAGCGGGTGCGTTCGATGATGTCGATGCCGCCGTGATGATCCACCACGCCGGCGACCGCTCCGGCGCGGCGACCGAGTGGCCACAGGGCACCTGCCTCGCCGTCCAGAGCCTCAAGATGGAGTTCTTTGGCAAGCCGGCCCACGCCGCCGCCGACCCATACAACGGCGTCAACGCGCTCAATGCGCTGATCAAAGTGTTCACCGGCATCGACGCGCTGCGCCAGCACATCCGCATGGAGGCACGCATTCACGGCATCATCACCCACGGCGGCGATGCAGCCAACGTCGTGCCAAACCACTCCGCCGGCGAGTTCCTCGTCCGCGCCGACACCCGCGACTATGTCGACGAACTGGTCGAGAAGGTCAAGAACATCGCCCAGGGTGCGGCGCTGATGACCGGCTGCGAGGTGCAGATCGCCGAGGGCGAGATGCACTACGACATGCGCCCGAGCTATGTCATCGGTCGCGTCTATCAGGACAACATGGCGGAGGTCGGCATTGACCTGAGCAAGGGTCGCGAAGGCCGCGGGATGCACTCGACGGACTTCGGCAACGTCTCCTACCTCATTCCTTCAGTCACCGGCTCGTTCGCCATTTCGCACACTCCGATCCCCGGACACTCGCAGCAGGTCGTCGACGCCTCCGGGTCCGAGTTCGGCTACGAGCAGTACGTCAAAGTCTCGACAGCGATGGCACTGACCGTCCTGGATCTCCTGACAAATCCGGAACTTCTACAGGAAGCCAAGGATGCTCACGCTCGCTGGTCTGAACTGTACGAGCGATAAGGGGACGGTGTGGCAAACGACAGAGCTGATGCGCTCCGTGAACGCGTGCGGATCGCAATCGAGAATGAACGCGAGCATCTGGTTGAGGTCGGCGAGACCATCCGGCTAAACCCCGAGCTCGGCTATCAGGAGTTCATCGCCTCGCAAACACTTGCTGACCAGTTGCGCGAGGCGGGCTTCGAGGTAGAGAAGCCGTACAAGGGCATCGAGACATCGTTCCGCGCCACCCGCAAGGGATCTGGCGATGGTCCGACCGTCGCGATCCTGGCCGAGTATGACGCACTGCGTGGGATCGGGCACGGCTGTGGCCACAACCTGATCGGCACCTCCGGCCTGGCAGTCGCGATCGGCCTCGGCGAAGTCATCGACGAGCTCTCCGGCACGATCACCATCATCGGCACGCCAGCAGAAGAGGGCGGCGGCGGCAAGATCAAGCTGCTCGAAGCCGGTGCGTTTGATGACGTTGATGCGGCGCTGATGGTGCATCACATGAGCGACCAGACCGGCTCGGCAGTCAACTGGCCAGACGGCACCAGCCTGGCGACGAACGGCCTGACCTTCGAGTTCTTCGGCAAACCAGCCCACGCTGCCGGCGATCCGTACAACGGCGTCAACGCGCTCAACGCCGTCATCCAGACGTTCGAAGGCATCGATGCGTTGCGCCAGCACCTAACGATGGATTCTCGCATCCACGGCATCATCACCCACGGTGGCGATGCCGCGAACGTCGTGCCGAAGTACGCAGCCTGCACGTTCGGCATCCGCGCCTCGTTCAGCGAGACGGCAGCCGACCTGGCAGCGAAGGTGCGCAAGATCGCGGAGGGTGCCGCGCTCATGACCGGCTGTGAGCTGAAGGTCACCGAGCGCGAGTCGGCTTACGCCGATCGTCGCCCGAGCTACGTCATCGGCCGACGCTACGAAGCCAACATGGTGGCAGCCGGGCTGGATATCAGCAAGCGCCCGAGCGGGCGGATGATGGCCTCGACCGATCTCGGCAATGTCTCGCACAAAATCCCGGCGGTGACCGGCAACTTCGCGATTGCGACGACGCCGATCCCGCACCACTCACAGCAAGTCGTCGAAGCGTCCGGCTCCGAGTTCGGCTACGACCAGATGGTCAAGGTCTCGACCGCGATGGCCTGGACAGCGCTGGACATCCTGCTCGATCCCGCCATCAGCGAGGAAGCCTGGGACGAGCAGAAGCACTGGATGGAACGCTACACAGACTGAGGACGCAGCTGGGGTCGGTGAGCCGGCCCCAGCGCACACGCAACAACAGGAGGCTCCATGCCCGAGCTATCAAGCCGCGCCGACCTGCTGAGCACCTTGCAATCGCTGAGCAACGATATCGACCAGCTTGCCAGTCAGGTCAACCCGGAGTTGGCGGCGCAACCAAACACCTTCGGCGACTGGTCGTTCAAGGACGTCATCGCGCACCTGAACAGCTGGCGGCTGCTGACGGCTGCGCGACTCGAAGCGGGCGTATCCGGCAAGGAACCGGAGCTGCCCTGGCCGTCGCATCTGGACGAAGATCGCGACATCGACGGCCTCAACCGCTGGCTCTATGAGTCGAATCAGGACAAGTCGCTGGACGAGATCATGACCGACTCACGCGCGACGTTTGAGCGCAGCGCGGCGGCGATCAGTGCAATGCCCGAGGATGCTCTCATGCAGGTTGGGCACTTCAGCTGGCTGTCGGGCTATGCTCTCGGGCCGGCTGTCGTTCAAGGTACCTGGGAACATTTTCACATCGACCACGAACCGGAGATTCGCGCGTGGCTCAAGAAGCAGGGGATATCTTCCTAGCTTCCGCCGACCACGTCTGAGTGCTCCGACGCAGTCACTGGAGCACTCAAAGCATCACCTTCCACCCGCAGGTCCGGCAGCCAGCGCAGCCAACGCGGCATGTACCAGTTCCACGAGCCGAGCAGCGCCATCGTCGCCGGCACGAGGATCGTTCGCACGATCGTCGCATCGATGAAAATCGCAACCGCCAGCCCAAAGCCGAGCTGTTGCAGTTCGACAAGCTCGCCCAGGGAGAAGGCGAAGAAAACCACCACCATAATCAACGCCGCGCCGGTGATGATCTTGCCGGTCGATTCCAACCCGATTGCGACCGATTGGCGGTTGTCACCAGTCTGATCGTAATGCTCGCGAATCCGGCTCAGCAGGAAGACATGGTAGTCCATCGAGAGGCCGAAGAGGATGCAGAACAGAAAGATCGGCAGCCAGTTAGTAATGATGTCCGTTTGCCGAAAGCCAACCAGTCCGGTGCCGTAGCCCTTCTGGAACACGAGCACGAGGATGCCGTAGGTCGCGCCGACTGACAGCAGGTTCATCAGGATGGCCTTCAGCGGCACGACTACTGAGCGGAACGCCAGCGTCAGCAGAATGAAGCTCAGGCCGAGGACAAACGCGAAGACGAAAGGCGTGCGATCGGCGACGACCTGATTGAAGTCGTCATTGAAGGCCGGTGTACCACCGACAAGCACGCGGTCTGCGAGATCGCCGAAGGCAGCCGGTACAAGATCACCGCGCAGACGGCGGACCGCGTCCGTCGCCTCTACTGCGGACGCATCGACGGTCAGCGGCGTCGTCAGCAGCGTCAGGTCGCCTGCATCATTCGTTTCCGACTGCACGGGACCAAATGTCGCATCATCAGCCATGCTCGCCGTCAGTTGCTCGACGCCTGCCACCACGGCTGGATCGTCGGCTGGCGCATCAATCACGATCTCGATCGGTGCAATCACTCCGGCGAAGAAATCGCGCGAGACGATGTGATACGCCCGCAGGATTGAGCCTTCGGGGTAATTCTCGACGCCGACGAGACCGGTTCGAAAATCGCGGATCGGCAGTGCCAGGGCAATCAGCAGTCCACCAGCAAGCACGATGCTCATGACCGGGCGGGCCATCACAATGTGGCTGATTCTGGCCCACACACCATGATGCAGTGCTGGATTGTTTGATGCCTGGCGATGGAACGCACGGCGGCGCGGCCAGTTGATCTGGTCGCCCAGTAGCCCCAGTAACGCAGGAACGAGCGTGGCCGACGCGGCGACCGAGATCGCGACAACGATCACGGCTCCGGCACCGACGCTGCGGAAGATTGTCAACGGCATCAGAAACATGCCCAGCAGAGCGATGATGACGGTCGTGCCGGAGAAGACAACCGCCTTCGTGGCCGAGCCACCAGCACGTTCGATCGCATCGTGGCGCTCGAAGCCACGGGCGCGCTCCTCGCGATAGCGCTCAATGATGAACAGCGAGTAGTCGATCCCGACCGCGAGCCCGATCATTGTGATGACGTTCAGGATCAGCGAGGTGAGGTCCATCGCCAGCCCAACGAATGCCGTGACGCCAATTGCGACCGCGATGGCTGCCAGCGCAACGACAAGTGGGACCAACGCGGCGATCAACGCGCCGAAGACGAGAATCAGCACCAGCAATGCCACAGGCAGGCCGAAGATCTCCGCCTGCTCCAGATCTTCTTGTGCACGCCGGTTATAGTCGTGTGAGACACTGAGGTCGCCAACCGTAAGCACCTCTACACCATCGTGCGACTGGCGCAGGACAGTGTCGGTGAACAGCTCCCCGAACGCTTCAACTGCCTTGAGGTCGCCAGTAAGCGTGACCGGAATGATTGTCGAGTGGCGATCTGCCGAGACCAGCAGCGCGGCCTCCGGCGCTCCAGCAGCCTCGGCCTGGATGAAGTTCACTGCCGATGCGACAACGTCCGTTAACGCCAGTAAGTCGGCCGTGGTCTGTTCGACAACCTGCTGGAATACCGGATCGTCAACAGTCAGTGAGGACGAGGTGACGACAACCGTTTCGCCGACGGGCTCGACGCCTTGCATCCGATCCTCAATCAGACGCAGCGCGCGCACCGACTCCGGGTTGTTGGTGAATTCAGCCTGACCGGTCAAGTTGCTCGGCAGCACCGCCTGCGAGACGAGGCCCGCTGCCATTGCGGTGATCCAGAGGATGATGACGAACCACGGTCGCTGAGAGCTCGCACGGGCCAACCGCGCAATCGACATCGGCGCTTCCCTGACTGCTTCGCAACCGGCATTTCCGCCACTCCGGCGCGCAACCAGAAAGGAAGTATCCCATACAGGGTGCCGGGCGGGCCGAGCAGTTACCAGTCCATTTGAGCGTGACTGGATCGAATGGGTGGGGACGTCTCACTGCTGTTCGAAGTGCCTAACCCGCCAGACTCAATCCAGCGCCGGAGCGATTCCTTGCGGCTCATACGCACACGCGGTGTCGCTCTCAAGATAGTCGCCCGTCCGGGCAAAGGCACGCGAGCGTGAGCCGCCGCAGATGGCGCGGAACTCGCAGACGCCGCACTTGCCCTTCAGCAGCGACGGGTCGCGGAGCTCCTGGAAGACGGGGTGGTTGCGGTAGACATCGACAACCGAGTCGGACCGCACATTCCCGGCGACGACCGGCAGGAAGCCGCTCGGGCAGATTTCACCGATATGCGAAATGAAGCAGAACCCGTTGCCGGCGTTGACCGCCCGCGTCGCGCGACCGATGCCATCCGCCGACTGAAAGCCGAGGCCAGCGATCGGTGCGCGCTGGTGCTGCATCAGAACCCGGCGGTAGTGATAGCCCTCAGTCAGCTTCAGGTTCCACGACGCGGTCAGGCTCCGTTCTGCGAGCCACTCGAAGACCTGCTCGTATTCGTCATCCGTCAGCTCATCCAGATCGACGCCGCGCCCGGTCGGCACCAGGCAGAACACCGCCCAGACGACCGCGCCGAGCGATTCGGCCAGGTCGGCCATCTGCTCCATATAGGGCAATGTCCGTGCGCAAAGCGTCGTATGAATCTGGACCGGGATTCCCAGCCGATGCGCGGCGGCGATGATCTCCATCGACCAGCCGAACGAGCCGTCGACGCGCCGAAACGCATCATGGGTTTCGGCGTCCGGCCCGTCCAGGCTGACTGCGATGCGCGACAGGCCAGCCTCTTGCGCCTCGGCCAGCTTGCGCTCGCTGGTCAGCGCTGTGCCGGCCGGAGTCAGCGTGCAGCGCACACCGCTCGCGGTCGCGTGGCGGATCAGGTCGTTCAGGTCGGGGCGACGCATCGGATCGCCGCCGGTCAGGATCAGGACAGGCGGGACGTCGAAGCGCGCGATATCGTCGATGACGCGCAGCGCCTCTTCGGTGCGCAACTCGCGCGGATCGCGGCGCAACTGCGCCTCGGCGCGACAGTGGACGCAGGCGAGATTGCAGGCCCGGGTCAGCTCCCACGCCAGAACAAACGGCTGTCGGTTGAAGTTGCTCTCGGCCAGCACCGGCCGTTGCGGCAGCACAGCAGCGCCACTCATCGCGCAGTCCTTCCCGGGCGTCCATCATCTCAGCGCACGAACCAGCGCAGCACAGTCTGCCTGCGCTGCGCTCTCGCTTGCGATGATGGCGGCTCAGGCTACGTCTACGCTGTGAGATAGATCACAATTACCCAGAATTGCTCGGTTTATCGGCGACGAGGAACGCACCCTGACGGCGCAACGAGCCGTCGGCGATCATGGCTTCGACGAGCGCGTTGATGCTGGCGCGCATTTCGGTTGAGGCTCTGCCGAAGCCCAGCAGGTTCGCCGTTGCCGTCGTCACGTCCTCCTCCTGCAGGCCGTAGGAATCGGCGACGGCGGTCAGGACAGCGCGGTGCAGCTCCTCCGGCGCGATCATGTCCAGCGAGCGATCCCGCGACGGCAGCCCGACCCGGTTGCGCACCGTCGCCTCGGTCATGTTCGGTGCCCAGAGGAAGTCGCCCTGCCGCCGGATCTTGCCGTCTCGAACAGCCGCAGCAACGGCGTTGTTCATCGACATCTGGATCCGGTTCCCGATCCGTCCGCTACCGGCAGCGTCCGCAACGCGCCGCATGGCAACGTCGATGTGCACCGGGCTCTCGACGGCAACAACTTCCGCGAACCAGTCGGCCATGCGTTCAGTCTGGACCTCATGCAGATCCTTGCCGCGCAAGCTCACCTTTGGCTTGGCCACGACGTAGGCCGGCATCGTGCTGGTTGACTGCTCCTCGGCCTCCGGCGCAGCTTCCACTCGCGAAACCGGACCCAGTTGGACCATCGGCGCGACTTCACTCTCCACACCAGTTCGCGCCGCCTCGATCTCAGCGATGAGGTCCTGAAGCTCACGCTCGGGGCTCCGGAACCAGTCGGTACTCCACAGTTGGTAGACGCGCCAGCCAAGACGCTGCAGTACAGATCGTCGCGAGCGGTCGCGGTCGCGCGACGAACGCGCCGCTGCATAGGTCGGGCCATCACACAGGATCGCCATCAGGTAGCGTCCCGGCTGGGCCGGGTCCTTCACAGCCAGGTCGATGTAGAAGCCGGAGGAGCCGACGTGCGGCTCGATCTCGTAGCCCGCCTCCTCCAATGCGGCACGAACGACAGCGTCGAACGGTGCCTCGCTGGATACGCTGGACGACGCGGTCTGCGTCGTGCCCTTCTCGGCAAATCGCAAGAACTCCTTTAGCGCGTGGACACCGCGTGCCGACGTCCGGCTCAGGTCGATATCGTCGGCGGAGAGATTCGTGAAGACTTCGCAGCGCTGTTTGGCGCGGGTAATCAGCACGTTGAGCCGTCGCTCGCCGCCCTCGGCGTTGAGCGGCCCGAAGTTCATCGCCAGCGAGCCATCGGCTGTCTTGCCATAGCCGACGCTAATGAAGATGACATCGCGCTCGTCGCCCTGCACGTTCTCCAGATTCTTGACGAAGAACGGCTCGAACGGATGGTCGGCGAAGAACGACTCGCCCGAATCATCTTCACGACGCAAGCGCTCCAGCTCGTCGATGATCGCGTCGGTCTGCGACAGGCTAAACGCCGCCACCCCGAGAGTCAGGTCGGGCGTCGTGCGCGCGTGCTCCATGACGGCTTCAGCAACGGCGTGCGCCTCGTCGCGGTTCGTCCGCGATCCACCTCGATCGTAGCTCGTGTCGGCGAGATAATGGTAGATCAGCCCGGCATCATGGCGATCGGCGTCCGGGCTGGGGAAGACAACCAGCTTGTTGTCGTAGAACTCGCTGTTCGAGACGGCGATGAGTGACTCGTGCTGGCTGCGGTAGTGCCAGCGCAACATTCGCTGCCGCGCGCCCTGCCCGGCGAACATCTCCAGGATGCTCTCGGTGTTGGCGGTCAGGTCGTCCTCATCCACGTCATCGCGCTCGATGAGCGTGTCGAAGAAGCTGGTTGGTGGCAGCTGCTTGCTGTCACCAACGACCACCGCCTGCTTGCCGCGCACGAGCGCGCCGAAGGCATCCACCGGCTTGACCTGGCTAGCCTCGTCAAAAATGACGAGGTCGAACTTCAGCGTGCCGGGTGGGATGTAGGTTGGGATCGAGAGCGGGCTCATCATGAAGACCGGCTTGATCGCCTGAATCGCATTCCCGGCCCGCGACATCAGTTGCCGCACCGGCATGTGACGCGTCTTCTTGGCGAACTCGCGGCGCAGGATGCCGAGCTGCCCACCAGCCTCGTAGCGCGGCAGGCGCTCCCAGTGATTCAGCGCCAGTCGGGCCCGGTTGAGCTGGAACGTGAGCTGATCCAGCTCGCCGAAGCGTGAGACGGCGAGGTTGTGCGCCGGTGCATCGAACTGTGCCAGCGGCGGCCGCTCGCGAATCGCGCGCTCCAGCAGGACGGCGAACCGTCCGGCACGGACCGCATCGCCCAGCCGCGTACCGGCCTCGTCCCAGCCCGCCGCCGCCTCAGCGACGCCGGCCATGTCCTCCTGCGCGCAGGCCTCAGCCGAGCGATTGAAGCTGACCATCTGGTCGAGGTCGCCGAGCCGATCCTGCCAGCCGGACAGCATCCAGCGGATAGTGTCGAACGACTGCGACTCCAGCGTCGCACCGGCACCGAAACGCCGCGACGCATCGAAATCCAGCAACTTCGTCAGCGCCGCAATGCGCGAATCCCAATCGCTGCGGCACTGCTGCACCGCTGCGGCTGCCGCGCGGATCGGAGCCAGATCGGGCCGCGTCGCCGCGAGCGCCACCGTCCCGCTGGGCAGCTTCCCGGCTGCTTCGTCGGCATGCAGTGCCGACACCCATTCAGCTGCCGGAGAGAGAGCGGCCCAGTCGGATGCAGCGCCCTGCCAGCGTTCCGCGAAGAGTTGCTTACCCAACCCGGCCTGAGCGTCGATCGTCTCGGCATCGCGTTTGGCAGCCAGGATGTCGTCCAGCAACGCAACCTGCGCGTCGATGCCGTCCGGCAGCCCACCCTGAACCAGCCCGGCGAGCTTCGACTTCGCGCCACGATAGCCGCCTGAGATGAACCGCCACCACTTACCGCGCCAGCCGTTGAGCGTCTGGCGCGTCTCCAGTACATCGGCGGTCCACGCCTCGGGGATCAGCGTCGCGGACTGTCGTTGACGAATCTCGGCGTACGCCTGCCCGGTGTCGATCAACCCGCGCACGTCGTCCCGTCGAGCCGACCACTCCGGTGCATCAATCGCGACGCCGGTCAGGTCCGGCGCGGCCAGCAGCCGGTTCGCCGCCGCCAGCTGTTCGTCCGCGTCCTGCAGCGTCATCGGCTCGGGCATCGAGAGCGCTTGCGCAAGCGTGCGCTGGTCGTTGCGCAGCGCGTCGAGCGCAGACGATGCGCCAGGCACCTGCGCGGCAATCTGCTCACGCTCGCTGGGCAGCACGACCGACTTGTGACTGCCCCAGAAAGGGTGATCGGCCGGGCGGCCCATCGCGGCGATGCGCGCCTGTAATTCAGCGACCACTTCATCGCGCCGCGTCGCAGCGGCGGCATCCCAGTCGGCCATCGACGCCTGGTCGAAGCGCGGCCAGGTCGCATCGCCGCGCAGCTTCGCCAGCCGCAGCAGCTCGCCGTAGGTCTGATACGGCGACACACCACTCTCGCCAATCGGGTCGTTGACAGCGCGCGCATAGTCGTTCAACCGCTGGCGTTGCTCGGCCAGCAGCGTGACCTGATTGTCGGCATCTGTTGCAAGTTGCGGCTTGCCCAGCTCCAGCGTGCGTGCCAGCTCGGACAGCACGATGCGCTTGTTCATCTTGTTGCTGTGCAGCTCCAGGCAGGCGTCGCCAAGGCCGATGCTGTCGAGTCTGCGCTTGACCACTTCCAGCGCCGCCAGCTTCTCGGCGACGAACAGGACGGTCTTGCCCTGCCCAATCGCTTCGGAAATGACGTTCGTGATCGTCTGCGACTTGCCGGTACCCGGCGGCCCCTGAATGACGAGGTTCTGCCCGCCGTTGACATCGAGGATCGCCAGCGTCTGGGTGCTGTCCGCGTCCATCACCTCGCGCGCCTTGTCGACCGGCAGCAGCGGATCGATGAACGCATCGTCGGCGATGGCCGGGGCGCTGTCCTTGAAACCATCGTCGGTGAGCAACGGGACGATGATCTCGTGATCTGCCAGACCGCCGGTGTCGGGCCAGGTCGAGACATCGAGGTCGTGGTACATCAGGAAGCGACCGAACGAGAAGAAGCCAACGACCACCGAACCGCCGTCGATCGACCAACGTGACTCAGCCGCGATCGCCTCCTGCCAGGCCGCGAAATACGCGTTGAGGTCAAGATCTTCGACCTCCGGCAGGGGCGGCGCAGTCAGGCGGAAATCAACGCTGAGCTTGGCGGCCAGCGAGAGATTGTCGCCAATGTCATCGCCGGTCCAGCCAATCGTGAACCGCTCACGGGCGTTGCTACGCTGGATATCGACCGGCACGAGCAGCAACGGAGCCTTCCGCGGTGTGTCACTGGTTTGCGTTTCAAACCAGGTCAGCATCCCGAGCGCAACGAACAGCGTGTTGACGCCCTGCTCCTCGATGAACGTGCGCGCTGCGTAGAACGTCGTCAGGAGCCGCGTCTGCAACTCCTCCGGCGAGACGGCTGTTTGGAGAATGGTGTCCTTCTGGCGCTTGCTGATCTGGTCGGGCGTCTCGTCCGCCGGTTGGGGCAATGCATCGCTGGAGGCGTCTGACTCGGCTCCCGGCGCGAATGACATGCGCTTGCCGTCGGTTACCAGAATCCGGAAGACTTCGGCGGCATCCTCATCAACAACCTCAACGCCGCGCGCCTTGAGCGTACGGTAGTTGATCAGGAAGTTGCGCAGTCCGAGATCCAGCAGTTCGCGGCGGGCCAGCTCCAGTCGGTCCTGAACGACGGAGGTCGGCTGAGCCGGTGAAGAATCGGCAACCATGCGGCGGGTGCTCCTTGTGTTCGACTAGTGACGCAGTGTTGTGTGCCCAGATTGTGGCACAGACCGTCCGTACACTGCTGGTGGAGCGCGCATTCGAGAGTTCTTCCACGGGTTGGGCCGGGTCGGACGGGTGGGAGATTCCTTACTGCGGTTCGAAATGACAGGATGCGGGGGTGGCTGCCGGATTGAACCACTCGGCACTGCTGGCGCTGGCAGTGCGGAGCGCAAGCATTCTCCGCGCCATCTCGCGCCGAAATTGACGTCTGTCTTCCCAGCAGCCTATGATCGGTGCAGGCTGAAAGAGTGAACTGCCGACGAGCGGGATGAGGGTGCGCTGATGGGGTCTGCAGGATTGGTCGACCGCGTGCTGTGGGCGATCGCTCGGGCTCCGCGCAATTTGCTGCTCTTCGCGATCGTCTCGCTCGGCACGTTCGCCTACCAGGAGTTGGTGCCCGGCGAGCCGAATTACGGCGAGGCCGGCATACCGTGGGGCTGGGTGCTGATCACCCTCGTTCTTGTCATCCTGCTCTACCGACGGGTGCGGCTGGCCTGGTTCCTCTCGTTGATGCTCAACCTGTTGACAACGATTGTGCTCGTCCTGTTCAGCACCTGGCCGTGGACACCGAAGTACGCCGGCCTCGTCGTCCTGTCGGCGGCGGCCACCGTGCTGCTGGCCAGCTCGGCCGTGCGCCGCTACATGGACGAAAAGCCGTTCTAACGCGCGAACTCGGCGTGCTACACTTTCTACAGACGGATGCCAGGGGTGCGCGAGATCGCGCTGAGAGTGCGGGGCTAAGCCCGCTGACCCTCCGAACCTGATCTGGGTCATACCAGCGAAGGGACGGCATCGACAACCAGCCTCACCAGGGCGCCGTCGACCCATACGGGTCGCGGCGTTTGTGTTTCCAGACAGGTGCAGGCAGGTGTCCACGCAGAGGGCGCACTTCCCTGGCATGTACGAAACCGGCAACGGTCGGTTTTCGCCCGCCGAGGGAGGTGCATGTGCCCAATCTTCTGCCGACCATCAGTCGGCGCATCCCCGCCGCAATGACGATTGCCGGTTCCGACTCCGGGGCCGGTGCCGGAATTCAGGCCGATCTCAAGGCGTTCGCCGCGCATGGCGTCTACGGCACGTCGGTCATCACCGCCGTGACGGCGCAGAATACGCTCGGCGTGCAGTCGTTCGCTGCGCTCGATCCCGGCTGGTCGCCGCCCAGCTCGAGGCGGTGGTACAGGACATTCGGCCGGTCGCAGCCAAGACCGGCATGCTGGCGACCGCCGGTATCGTTCGTGTCATCGTCGAGGCGCTCGACCGCTATCCCAACCTGCCGGTCGTCATCGACCCGGTCGCGAACGCCAAGAGCGGCGATGCGCTGATCGACGCCGAAGCGCTCGCCGTCCTGCGCAACGAGCTGCTACCACGCGCGCGGCTCATCACGCCGAATCTGCCGGAGGCTACGGCACTGACCGGCATCCGGGCCGAGACGCCCGACGACATGCCGCGCGTTGGCGAGGCGCTGCTGGCGCTTGGAGTCGGGGCCGTCGTCGTCAAGGGTGGCCACCTGATCGACCGCGCCGACGATCTGTTTATGGATGGCAACCGCAGCGAGTGGCTGCGTGCGCCGCGCGTCATCACGCGCTGCACGCACGGCACCGGCTGCACCTTCAGCGCCGCAATCGCCGCCAATCTGGCGCTCGGTCACGAGCTGTTCGAGGCAGTGACCGCCGCAAAGAGCTACCTGACACAGGCACTGATCGCCGGCTACGAGGTCGGCGATGGACATTCCCCGGTCGATCACTTCTTCGCCGGAACACGCTTCCCAAGCACTGAAAGGGTCATCGCATGACAACAACCACACCGGCCACGGCGGTCGATACGCCGCTCATCATCGGCGGCAAGGAGTTCACCTCGCGGCTGCTGGTCGGCACCGGCAAGTACCGCAACAACGAGGAGATGCTCGGCGCGTTCGAGGCCTCCGGCACGCAGATCATCACCGTCGCACTGCGCCGGATCGACTTCGATGATCCCAAGAGCCGCAGCGTCCTGGAGGACGTCGACTGGACCCGATTCCAGATTCTGCCGAATACAGCTGGCTGCGCGACAGCCGAGGAGGCGATCCGCGTCGCCCGGCTGGCCCGAGCAATGGGTCTGTCCGACTGGATCAAGCTCGAAGTAATCCCCGACCCCGTCTATCTCTTCCCCGACCCGATCGGCACGCTGAGCGCCGCCGAGACACTAGTGAAGGAGGGCTTCACCGTCCTGCCCTACTTCAACGATGATCCGATTCTGGCCCGGCGACTGGAGGAGGTCGGCTGCGCAACCGTCATGCCGCTGGCCGCGCCGATCGGCTCCGGGCAGGGGCTGGTGCACTTCGACCGCATCCGGATGATCATCGAGCAGGCGAATGTGCCGGTCGTCGTCGATGCTGGCATCGGCGTGCCCAGCGACGCCTCGAAGGCGATGGAGCTTGGAGCAGACGCCTGCCTGGTGAATTCGGCGATCGCGCTGGCCGACAACCCGGTCGCGATGGCGCGCGCAATGGCCCTCGGCGTCGAAGCTGGTCGTGCTGCTTACCATGCCGGCCGGATGGCCCAGCGACCGACCGCCTCACCGAGCAGCCCGACCAGCGGAGTCGTCAGATGACGAGCGAGCAATTGGCAGCGCTGCGCTGCTATCTCGTGACCGACGTCCGCGCCGGTAGCGTCGAGCGGCTGATCGAGATTTGCCAGGCAGCGATCGAGGGCGGTGTGACGACTGTGCAGTTACGGGCGAAGGGCTGGACGGACAAGCAGTTGCTTGAAGCCGCCAACGCGCTTGTGCCGATCTGCCGGGCAGCCGGAGCGTTGCTGGTCGTGAACGACCGGGTCGACATCGCGTTGGCAGCCGGAGCCGATGGTGTTCATCTTGGCGTCGATGACTTGCCTGTTGCAGCCGCCCGGCGGCTGCTCGGCCCCAACGCGCTGATCGGCTACTCGCCCGAGACGCCGGGCGACCGCATCCAGGCAGAGCGAGACGGCGCGGACTATCTGGGCGTCGGGCCGGTCTATGGCACAACGACGAAGGACGATGCCGGGTCCGCCATCGGGCTAGACGGCATTCGCAGCGCGGTCGCCGCGTCGCCGCTGCCCGTTGTCGGCATCGGCGGGATCGGTATCGATACTGCCAGGCCGGTCATTGAAGCCGGGGCAGTCGGCGTCGCGCTGGTCGGCGCGGTCTTCCTGAGCGACGACCCGCGCACAGCGGCCACACGTCTGCAGAGAGCGCTCGGATGAACGGTTGTGCGATCCCGCGCCTGCACCTCGTCGGCCCGCTCGATGCGGTCAGCGACGCTGCCTTCGTCGAGATCGCGACGGCAGCCGCCTGCGGTGGCATCAACGCGGTCCACGTTCGCCTGCCGGGTCGTCCAGCTGCTGATGTCCTGGACATCACACGGCAGTTGAAGTCGAGCCTTCCGACTTCGACGGCGCTGATCGTCAACGACCGCGTCGACGTGGCATTGGCGGCGGGGGCAGTTGGCGTCCAGTTGGGCGAGCGCTCGTTGCCGGTTGACGCGGCGAGATCAGTAGCGGGCACTCGACTCCTGCTGGGTCGCTCGATCCACGACGTCGACGGAGCGCGCTCAGCGGCAGCGCTGGGTGCCGACTACCTGCTGGCCGGCAACGTCTATGCGACCGACAGCCACCCCGGCGCTGCCGGACGTGGTCTCAACTGGCTGAGTGAGATCGTGGACGTAGTGCCAATTCCAGTGATCGCCATCGGCGGTATCACCGCTGACTGCATCGCCGACGTCATGGCGGCTGGCGCGCACGGCATCGCCGTCGGTCGAGAGATCCTGCTCGCCACCGACCCACCCGCAGCCGCCCGACACCTTCGTGACAAGCTCAAATGAGGAGAGGCTCATGCAGCACACCAACGAACACATCATCACGCTAACGCTCAACGGGCGACCAACCGAAGTCGCCCCCGGCACCTCGCTGGGCAAGTTGCTCGACGATCAGGGCATCATCCGCCGCATGATCGCGATCGAGTACAACGGCGAAATCCTGCCGCGCCACCGCTACGACGAGACCATCCTCGGCGACGGCGACGAGCTGGAAGTCGTCCAGATGGTCGGCGGTGGATGAGATGGAAACGGGCTGCGTGGTTGCGCAGCCCGTCTGCGCATCACATTACTCCTCGCGGTGCCAGTTCTTGAGATCCCAGGTTGAACTCGCCCAGGGCGTGCCTTCAAAGCCGCGCAGGTTCGCGCGCGCCGCCGTCACGGAATTGCGATGCACGAGCGTGATCTCGGCGTAGTCATTCACCACCAGATCATTGAGCTGCACAATCAGGTCGATTTGCTTGTCGATATCAAGCTCAACGCGGGCCAGGTCGTGCAGTCGGTCGAACTCAGGATTCTGGTAGCGCGTCGTGTTCTGGCCCGACCATGCGTTCGACTTCTGCGCAATGTTGTCTGACCGATACTGATCGAGCCAGGTGACGAGATACGGGCCGGTCGGGTTGTCGGTATACATCTGGATGTCAGCGTAGAAGTGGCCGTAGGTGTCCGGATTGCCGGCATCCGACGAGAAGAATACCGATGCATCGATGCTCTTCAACTCGACAACAAAGCCGAGCTTTTCGAGGTCCTGCTTAATGATCTCCTGCGTCTTCTGGCGGACGGAGTTGATCGTCGTCTGAAAGACCAGAGAGCCACCAGAGAAATCGACGCTCTCCAGCAGCGCTGCGGCCTTGTCGAGGTTGTATTCCCACGTTGTGTTTGGCGATACGAAGTTCTCCGGGGCGTTCACAATGTTGGCTGAGACCTGCCCGCCCGGACCGTAGAGCTGCTCGACGATGGTGTCGCGCTGCGCTGCCAGCGCGATGGCGTTCCGAATCTCGAGATGCTGGAACAACGGATGCCTGGTCGACGGCTCGGAACGAGCGCCATCGACTTCCGTATTCGGATCGGCGAAGTTCAAGCACATCCGCTCGGAGCCAGAGCCGGGATTTCGGACAATCACGCCAACACCGCTGGCAGCCATTTGCTCCAGAATCGATGGCTCCAGTTGCAGGTTCGCCGCCCAGTCCCCTTCTCCGCTGCTCAGCACGGCGCGGGCGGTACCGGCAGCGTCTCCGCCACCCTTCATTTCCACTGCATCGAAGTAGGGCTTCCCCGCATCCCAATAGCCTTCGTAGCGGTCGTACAGCACAACGTCGCCCGGGCGGAATTCGCGCACCTTAAATGGGCCGGTGCCAATCGGCATGAGATTTGCCGGCGCATTGCGCGCGTCCTCACCGATGTAATCTCCGAACACATGTTCCGGAAGAATCATGCCGTTTCCGCCGGTGAAGATGTCCAGCCAGCCCGGGTTTGGCTCAGTGAACAACACCTTGACCGTATATGGATCGATGATTTCGATGTCTGCGACAGTGGCGTATGTGGAAGCGCTCGTGGCTGCCGTTGCTTCGTCAACGGCGTACTGCCAGGTGAACTTCACATCCTCGGCATCAAACGGCTCACCATCGTGCCAGGTGACACCCTGCCGCAGCTTCCAGGTCACGCTCATACCGTCCGCCGCGACGCTGCCGTCATCGAGCGATGGAACTTCTGCGGCGAGCAAAGGCACGCCTTCGCCGCTGCGGCTGAAATCGGCTAGCGGTTCATAGCACACACGTGAGGCGTCTGTGTCTTTCCCACCGAGCGAGAAATGCGGGTTGATGACCGTCGGTGCCTGCCACCAGAGCAAGCGCAATTCGCCACCGCCACCGGCCTGTTCCGGCGCGACAGTAGGAGAAGCTGCAGATTCAGCGGTCGCCATTGTCTCAGTGGATTCGCTGGAGCTGCTCCCCGAAGGTACAGAGATTACCGCTGTCTCTGTCGCTTCCTCGGGCGCGCTTGTCGGCGCGCTCTCAGACGGCGCGCTCGCTGGTTCATCGTCGCCGCCGCAAGCAGCCAGCATCCCTGCCAGAAGGGGCGCACTCAGACCAAGGGCAGTTCCTCGGCGCAGTACCTGACGACGATCAAGCCGTGTCTGAGCGAACGTGCGGAGATGGTTGACGTGCAGATCGGGATGTTCCGCCATGAAAGACCTCCGTGAATCTATAAGACATCATCTAATATACTAGTAGTCATGCTAGATAACATCTGTTATGATCATCGTCAAGTGTCACGCAGAAGTGACGCGCTCACTTCGATCTATCGTCAAGGGAGACGTGGATGCCGATTCCACTGGAGGTGCCTCGTGAACCGACAGACGCGCCGGCTCGGGAAACCGTCCTGAATTACTTGCGACACTGGATCGTGGACGGCACGCTCCAGCCCGGCGAGATCATTCGCGACAGCGAAATTGCCGAGCGTTTCAGTGTGTCGCGCACTCCGGTTCGCGAGGCGCTTCTGCAGTTGCGCTTCGAGGGACTGGTCGTGATGAAGCCGAAAGGCTGGACGCAGGTGAAGCCGCTCGATCCCAGCCAGATCGAGGCTCACCTCCGAGTTGTCGATGAGCTGGAGGCGCTGGCGGCGCGACTCGCCGCCGAAACGCCCGACCCCGACCTGTCCCTTGCCGAAGCGGCGAATGTCGAGCTGGAAGCATTGCTCGAACGCAGCGCGAAATCAGCGAACCCGGAGATCGACTGGCAGCTGATCGCGATGAACGACCGGTTCCACGACGCCATTATCGATATCTCCGGCAATATGGTGCTGGCCGAAGCATTAAGGCCGATCAAGGCACGCATGCGACGCTACGAACAACTCTACTTTGACCGTGCCACACCAATCGACCGCAACTCGGTCGCCCAGCACAACAGATTGCTGGATGCGATTCGGGCCGGCGACGGCAATACTGCTGCGGCAGTTGCTCGACTCAATCTCGCCAACTCGCCTGTTCGGACCCGTTCGAGTATCCGACGAATCCGAGTCGACGCTGCCGAGGGGATTGGCGCATGAGCGACCTGCAACTCCACAACCTGGTGCTTCCCGACGGCAGCCGGCCATCAATCCGCATCACTGACGGTCGCATTGCCACGATAGATTCGTCAATCAACACAGACGAAGCAATCGGCGAGCAGATTGATCTCGACGGCGGGCTGCTCCTGCCAGCTTTCATTGATGGTCACGTTCATCTCGACAAGACATACCTCGGTGACGCCTGGCACGATCACGAAGCGGCGGCATCGCTCGTCGAACACGTCGCGAATGAGCGGCAGCTGCGACCCCGACTTGCATCGGTCGAGCAGCGCGCAGCGGCGCTCATTGAGCGTGCGCTTGTCAACGGGACGACGATCATCCGCACCCATGCAGACATCGACCCCGATGCCGGTCTGTCGAACCTGACCGGCACTCTGAGCGTGCGGGAGTGCTTCAGGGATCAGGTGACAATCCAGGTCGTCGCCTTTCCGCAAAGCGGCATCCTGACATCGTCGGGCACCGATGAGTTGCTGGATGAGGCGCTGCGCTCCGGAGCGGACCTGATCGGCGGACTCGATCCAGCAGGTTTCGACGGCGATGCCAACGGCCACCTTGATGTCGTCTTCGGTCTGGCTGAGCGACATGGCGTCGGCGTCGATATCCACTTGCACGACACCGGCCCGACTGGACTGGCGGAGCTATCCGAGATCGCTGATCGGACAACCGCGCTCGGGATGCAGGGGCGCGTTACCGTCGGACATGCCTACGCGCTCGGGACTGAGCCGCAAGCCGCAGTGCTGCCCGTCGCCGAGGCACTGGCGAGTGCCGGTGTCTCGATTATGACGACCGCGCCCGGAAGTCACGCATTCCCGCCAATCCTCATGTTGAGAGAAGTCGGCGTCAATGTCTTCGTTGCCAATGACAATATCCGCGATTGCTGGGCACCATACGGCGACGCCGACATGCTGGAGCGCATGATGCTGGTCGCCTACCGCTCCGGCTTCGTCACCGACGCGCAGCTCTCGCTGGCGTTCGATATCGGAACGAACGCCGCAGCAAAGGCACTCGGAATCGATGGCTACGGACTGAACGTCGGCGATTGGGCCGACTTTGTCGTGGTCGACGCTGAGCACATTCCCGAGGCTGTCGTCGCGCGTCCGCCGCGACGCATGGTGTTCCGGCATGGACGGCTGATCGCCCGCGACGGCGCACTCGTCAAGGGCTAACGAACTCACAGGCGTTTGGATGAGAGGGAGACTGATGACACGCGACATGCTGGTCCAGAATGTTCGGCCGCAGAACTCCGACGCAATCGATATCCTCGTTCGAGACGGCAGGATCACCGAAACGGGAACGAACCTGGCGGCACCCGACGGCGTCGAGGTAATCGACGGCGGGAATCGGCTGCTCTTCCCGGGCCTGATCGATGCACACACCCACATGGACAAGACACTGCTGGGGCTCGGCTGGTACCGCAATGAGGTCGGCCCGACCCTGATGGACAAGATCGAGAACGAGCGCGCACTGCGCCGCGAACGCGGCATCGATTCGTACCAGCAGTCCAGCCGCCACGCGCGCCGCGCCATTGCCGACGGAACGAGCCACATTCGTACATTTGTCGATATCGACACCGAGATCAATCTCAAGGGGTTCGAGGGCACGGCGCGGATGCGTGAGGACTTCAAGGACTCTCTCGATGTCCAGATCGTGGCCTTCCCGCAGAGCGGCATGCTTGTCCGACCAGGCACGGTTGAGCTACTGGAAGAGGCGCTGAAGCAGGGTGCTGACGTCATCGGCGGGCTCGACCCATCGTCGGTCGATCGCGACCCTGCGAAGCACCTCGACGTGATCTTCGGACTGGCCGAGAAGTACGATCGCGACATCGATATCCACCTGCACGAGCCGGGCGAACTTGGCGCGTTTTCAATTGAGCTCATCGCCGAGCGGACCAAAGCGCTGGGCTGGCAGGGTCGCGTCGTCATCAGCCACGCCATCGCGCTCGGCCAGGTGGATGACGCCTACCTCGATCGCCTGATCGCGCTGCTGCTGGAGAACGACATCACGATCATGAGCCACGGTCCGAGTGGCCTGCGCCCGGTCCCATCGGTGATGCGGTTGCGCAATGCTGGCGTTCGTATGTGCACCGGCAACGACGGAATTCGCGACGCTTGGGGGCCGCTCAACATGCCGGACATGCTCCTGCGCGCGTTCATCCTCGCCTATCGCAACAACCTGCGGCGCGATGACCAGATCGAGGAAGTTCTCGACATCGCGACCTATGGCGGCGCGCGCGTCGTCGGCGACACAAGCTACGGACTCGAGTCGGGCTGCTGGGCGGACTTCGTCCTCGTCGATGGCGAGACACACATTGAGGCGGTTATCGAACGTCCAAAGCGTCATCTGGTCGTCAAGCATGGCCGCGTCGTCGCGCGGGATGGTGAGTGCCTCGTCTAGCTAGGGGATCTACAACGGTAAGGAGACAGGTGTGACCAGGACGCTGGTGCGTGGACGCTACGTCGTCGCGAGTGACGGCGAGAGCCATCACATCCTCGAAGATGGTGAGGTGGTCTACGACGGCAATACGATCATCTTCACCGGCCACAACTACACGGAGCCAGTCGATGAGGTGATTGACGCGGGCTATGCCATCGTCGGCCCCGGCTTCATCGATCTGGATGCGTTGTTCGACCTCGACTCAACCGTCCTCGGCTTCGACAACCATCCCGGCTGGGCGAAGGGGCGTGTCTGGGCCAGCACCTACGTTGAACGCGGGCCGCGCGATGTCTACACCGCCGACGAGGAGCAGTTCCAGCACGAGTACGCTATGGTCCAGCTGCTGCGCAACGGTATCACGACCGCCCTGCCGATCCGCTCGATCCTCTACCGCGCGTGGGCCGAGACGTATGAGGAGAACGCGCGTGCGGCCGATGCTGCCGCGCGATTGGGCATCAGGATGTACCTCGGCCCGTCGTATCGCACCGGTCTGCCGATGATCTACCCGGACGGCTCGTACGGCATGCACTGGGACGTCGAGCGCGGCATGCGCGGGCTGGATGAGGCGATCCAGTTTGTGCGCGACTACGACGGTGCGCACGATGGCTTGATTCGCGGATTCCTGCAGCCTGACCGTATCGAAGGCTGCACCGAGGAACTGCTGATTCACACTGCCCAGGCATCGGAGGATCTGAACTGCCCTGTCCGGCTGCACTGCTGTCAGGGCGAGCTGGAAGTGCAGCTCGTCGACGAACGCTGGGGCAAGTCGTCGCTGGAGCTGCTCCACGACCTCGGCTTCCTCAGTGAGCGCGCGTTGCTGCCGCATGGTTCGCTGCTCGGTGGGTTACATCCAACACCGGAGCAAAAGGACAAGGAGCTGCGCTGGCTCGCCGATGCCGGGGCGACGATCGTCCACTGTCCGCTGGTCAGCGCACGCGGCGGGGGCGCGATGGACTCATTCCCCCGCTACCACCAGATGGGCGTCAACATTGGCCTGGGCACCGACACCTACCCGCCCGACATGATCCTCAACCTGTTGACCGGCGTCATCGCGACGCGCATCCGCACCGGCGGCCCGACGGTCAGCGCGGCGGACTACTACACCGCCGCGACCATCGACGGCGCGAACGCCATCGGACGACCCGACCTGGGTCGGCTGACACCCGGCGCGCTGGCCGATATCACAATCTTCGATCTGTCGGCATTCCATATGGGCCAGCTCGTGGACCCGATTCAGACGATGGTGCTGAACGGCTCCGGTCGCGACATCACGACCGTCGTCGTGAACGGGCGCACCGTCATGCGCGACCGCATTATTGAGGGCTACGATCTGGATGCGATGCACCAGCAGGCGCAACAGCAATATGACAAGCTGATCGCATCCTACCCGGAGCGTTCTCACCTCCATCCGCCCGTCGAAGAGATCTACACTCCGTCCTTTCCAGTCGTTCGACCCAGCGAACGGGCGTGACCGATAGACGAAATCAGTCTATGATCCGCCCGATGATGGGAGGGAAAGGACACCATGACAACCTCTGAACACGGGCGGCCGCTGAAGCCGGAAGACATCCTGCGCATTCGGACGATTGATGACGCCCAGATCAGCCCGGACGGGCGGCTGGTTGCCTACGCGGTGAAGCGCTCGCTGCACAGCGACACGCAGAACCGCTACGCGTCGGACATCTGGATCGTTGAAGCTGGCGGTGGCACGCCGCGCCATGTGACAGTGAGCGACAGCCGCGATACCTCGCCGCGCTGGCTGCCGGACAGCCAGCGAATCGTCTTCGTCTCGGATCGCTCCGGCGCGCCGCAACTGTATCTCCATGACCTGCGTGGCGGCGAATCGCGCCAGATCACGCGCTTCAATCGCGGCGTATCCGGCCCGGTCGTCTCACCGCTTGGTCGCCGGGTCGCGCTGCTCAGCAGCGAGGGCTTCGGCATGTCCGACGCGGATATGAACGCACCGGGCGGCACGATCCGGCACCTCAAGCGTCTGCGCTACCGCTTCGACGAGGCGGGCTACATCGATGATCGGTTTGGCCAGGTCTGGGTCGTTGACCTGGAGTCGGGAGACGCGCGCCGGGTCACCGGGGCCGATGCGGGCGCAGCCTCACCGGCATGGTCGCCGGATGGCAGCCGGATCGCGTTCATCAGCAATCGACTGAGCGAGGTCGGCTTCGACTCGCAGCTCTATGTTGTCGACGCCAACCATGCGTTGGCGTCCGGTGAGCAAGACAACGCGGTCGCCATCAACGGCGAATTACTGGCAGCAAGCGCTCCTGCCTGGTCGGCGGACGGCTCATCCGTCGCGTTCATCGGTCGGCGAGCCGAAACCCGGGCTGGTGGAAACGCCAGGGTCTTCCTGGCGAGCGCGGACGGTTCCGGCACTCCACGTAGCCTGACCGACGACCTGGATCGTAGCCCAGCCACCGGCTCGTTCAGCGACACCTGGGGCCCACGCGACCACACGCCACTGATCTGGACAACTGATGGCACCGGCGTGCTGTTCACCGCCAGCGACAAGGGCAAGGTCAATGTCTACCGCGCGGCCGCCGACGGTAGCGGCGCAACCAAGGCTGTTGCCGGCGATCGAACGATCGGTTACGTGTCTCAAGCGAACGATGGTCGGCTCGCATTCGCTGCCGCTACATTCACGAACCCGTGCGACATCTATACCTGCGCGGCCGACGGCAGCGAAGAGCAGCGCCTGACGGACCTGAATGGCGGATTTCTCAGCGAGGTCGCCATCCAGCAGCCGGAACATCACCCATTCAAGGCGTTCGATGATCGCTTCGAAGTCGACGCCTGGCTGATCCGACCGGTGGACTTCGACCCGTCGAAGACGTACCCGCTCGTCCAGATCATCCACGGTGGACCGCACTCGATCTTCGGGCACACGTTCTTCTTCGACATGCAGCAGTGGGCCGGTGCTGGCTGGAACGTGCTGTTCGTGAATCCCCGAGCCAGCCAGGGCTACGGCGAAGACTTCGCTACCGCCTGCATTGGAGACTGGGGTGGGGCCGACTGGAAGGAGCAGGAAGCGGCGCTCGATCAGGCCATCGAACGCGGCGGAGTTGATCCGGATCGGCTCGCCGTCACCGGCCTCTCCTACGGCGGATTCATGACCAACTGGATCGTCGGCCAGACGAACCGCTACAAGGTGGCCGTCAGCGAGAACAGCATCTGCAACCTGGTCTCGTTCTTCACCGTTTCCGACATCGGCTGGTACTGGCTGGAGCCGGAGATGGAGAAATCAGTCTGGGACAACCTCGACTGGTACATGGAGCACTCGCCGCTCTACTACATCAAGAACATGCAAACGCCAATGCTCTTCCTGCAGGCCGAGACCGACTGGCGCTGCCCGATCGAGGAAGGTGAGCAGCTCTACACCGCGCTGAAGGCGCGCGGCGTCCCGACCGAGATGGTGCGCTTCCCGGGCGAGAGTCACGTCCAGCTCAGCATCGGCAAGCCGCGCACGCGCGTCGTCCGCCGCCAGGTCACGATGGACTGGATGCGTCGTTATCTCGAAGATGGTGCCGAAGAAGCAACGAGCTAGAGCCCTATCGAACCACCGCGGCACACTGCAACATCTTCTGACGTTCGCATGCCGCGGTGATCAAGTCCTCATAGAGATTGGATCAGCAGATGTCTGCAAATGACACCGTGCCGGATTTCGTTACCCGGTGGCCCAACCTTGCCCAGCCTCGCCTTGGCGCTGAGGTCATTTCGGCGACTGATGAGTTCTTTGCCGCGAAGGAACGGATGATTCAGGCCGAACCGCCCGTCCGGATTCCCGGCAAATTCGATGACCACGGCGGCTGGATGGATGGCTGGGAGACGCGCCGCAAGCGCGGACCGGGCTACGACCACTGCGTCGTCCGGCTGGGCCGCGTGGCGCTGCTGTATGGCGTTGACATCGACACGTCATACTTCACCGGCAACTTCCCGCCATCAGCGTCTATCGACGGACGACTGGATGGCGAATGGACCGAGATCGTGCCACCGACGAATCTCGGCGGCAATGCGCACCACTACGTGGAGGTTGAGCAGCCAGGCCCGTGGCGTGAGCTGCGTCTGAACATCTACCCGGATGGCGGCGTCGCTCGCCAGCGCGTTCACGGTCGATTCGTCTTCGATGCGGCGCAGGAGAGCGGCGATCTCGTTGAGCTGTCCGGCCTGATGCAGGGCGGACGGCCGGTCGCCTGGAGTGACGCGCACTACGGCTGGCCGGGCAAGGTGTTCCTGCCGGATCGCGGCATCAACATGGGCGACGGCTGGGAGACGAGCCGTCGGCGCGTGCCCGGCAACGAATGGTTGATCGCCGGGACGGTCATCCCGGCGCGATCAAGTCGATCGAGACCGACGCCGCCAACAAGGGCAACTACCCGGACACGATCATCATTCAGGCAGCAAACGAGCAGCGCTCAAACCGACACGTCGACGTCACCCAGAGCATGTTCTGGCCAGTGTTGCTGCCGGCAGCAGCCCGGTGCCTCACACAGTCCACACGTTCGCTGACAAGATCGTTGACCCGGCGTGATTACCCACGCCCGGATCAATATCATCCCGGACGGCGGCGTCAGTCGGATCCGGCTGTTCGGCGAGCCGACAGGCTAATTCGGCGCAGGCGTCAATCGATGCAGCCCAACACCGGGGAGCACTACTGCGGTTCGAGATGACAGGAAGAGGGGTTTGCTGCCGGACCGAACTAATCGCCATTGATGGCAATGGCGGCGCTCAGGATCGGCAGCCACCCCCTTGTCCTGTCATCTCGAACCGCAGTGAGAGATCTCCCACCCGCTCGACTCAGTCCAACGCAGGAAAGCTCCTCGCTGTCAGGTGACATCCTGGCGAGGCAAAGGTGCTGTCTAACCCAAAGCGGCTGGGACGCTAGCCGGGCGTATGCGATACGCCCCTACATTTACGGCAATGATGCCGTTTCACGAAACATTGTCGGAGGGATCATAGCGGCGTGTTTGTAGGGGCGTATTGCATACGCCCGGCTAGCCCACGACCCCATCCTAACCGGCAGCCAGCGCCTCGGCGCAAGCGATCGCGGGGAAATCCTCGCCTGTCTCACCTTCAATATCCCACCACGCGGAGAGGACGGCTTGGGCTATCGCCCAGGCTCGGATGCGCTGGCGGTCGAGTTCGAGCCGCTCGGCGAGGACATCAATGCGACGGGAGAGCAGGCGCGCAAGGTTCGGCTCGGACGCGATCTCCGGTATCGGGTTACGCAGCAGCGCGCCAGTCTCGTAGGCCGGCTCGCCGATCGCGCCGTGCGGGTCGATCGCCAGCCAGGGAGCACGCGTCGCCGAGAGGATGTTTTCGTGATGCAGGTCTGCGTGCAGGACGACCGGCTCGGCCATTGACGGCAGCAGCTCGGCGAAATGCGTCTCGGCCCGCTCGACCAGACGCGCGGGCAGTGGGCCGGTGCCGCCATCAAACCGTTCGCGCAGTCGAGCCAGGCCACGCGCCCAATCGGCAACATGCGGGTAGGAGTGCGCTGCGGGGACGGGTCGCCAGATCTGGCGCATGACATCAGCGGCAATCGCCATCGCATCATCGTCGTCCTCGACCGTGCGCAGCGTTGCTCCTGGCTCAATCAACTCCAGCAGCGAGGCAGCCTGCTCGCGCCTCGACTCCAGCAGCCGGACCATGCCGCGACCGTTGCACAGGCGTAGCATGTCAATCGAGACTTGTAGCTCGGGATCGGGAAAGCCGATCTTCAGCATCGCGCGGGTGCCGTCCTCGCGTGTGGCTGGGGCAACCCAGGTGTAGGAGAGATTGGCAATCGGCGGCTCGACGATCAGTCGCCATTCTGCGGCGAGTTGCTCAACGATCTGCGGTAATCGCGCGAGCCAGCCTGTCGCCGGATCAGCGCCGAAGACACCGCGCATCCGCGCCGCGAACTGCTCAGGAATCGCAAATGGGTCGCGGCTCACTATTCGTCCCGCCCGCCTGAGACGGCAACTGCCGGCCCGGCGGCGACGGCTGTTCCGCGCTTGAACGACTCCGGCGCGAGGACCGCGAAGGCCGCGCCGGCAACGACAACCATGATCGCTGTGCCGTAGAGCGCGGCTTCGGTCGAGAAGATGTCGGCAGCGAAGCCGAGGCCGAGCGGGCCGGCAACGTAGCCGAAGTCGGCCAGCATGCGATAGGTACCCATCGCCTGCGCGTTCATGCCCGGCGGTGCCATATCGGCCGCGTAGGCGGTCGGCGCTGCTGCCGCGATACCCGAGGCGCACGCCCAGGTGGCGCAGGCGACGATGAAGCCGGTGAAGCTGCCGGCCAGCGCGAACGCCAACAGGGCGATGCCGCTGATCAGCGTGCTCGGCACGATAACCGCCTTGCGGCCAAATCGATCGACCAGCACGCCACTCGGGTAGGCCAGGATCAGGCCCATGATCGAGATCATCGCCAGGCCGATGCCGATCTGTCCGGCGGTCAGGCCGATTTTGTTTTCGGCCAGCGTCGGAATCAGGGTGAACAAGCCACCCGTGCGGGCGAAGAAGGTCGCGAACGACACGATCGAGATGAGCAGGAAGCCGACTTGTGCCGTTAGCACCCGAATCTGGGTGGCGAACGGCACCGGCTTGGTCTCAACTCCGGCGGAGCTCTCCTGCCGCAGATTGCGCGTTTCAGGCACACGGAACCAGGCCAGAATGGCGACGATTGTGCCGAGGATGGCGTAGATGTAGAACGGCGCTGCCAGCGAGATGTACTCGGCCAGGAAGCCGCCGGGTAATGGCCCGAGCCCGACGGCAAACATGAAGGTGCCCATGTAGATCGACATCATCCGGCCGCGATTGTCCGGCCGCGAGATGTCGGCGATCATCACCTGCGTGCCGGTGATGACCATCGCCGCGCCACCGCCAGCGACGAAGCGCCCGATCAGGAAGACAGTGTAATCTGGCGCAATGGCGCAGATGAGGTTGCCGAGGACAGTGATCGCGCCGCCGAGCGCCAGCGCCTCGCGACGGCCGAAGCGGTCAGCAATGATGCCGGTTGGGACGTTGAGCAGGAAGCGGGCGAGTCCGTAGATCGCGATCGTCAGGCCAATCGCCGTCTTCGAGACACCGAACGACTCGGCGTAGAGCGGCACCACCGGCACGATGCTGCCGAATCCGAGCTGGTTGAACCCGATCAGGACGCAGACCCAGATCAGGATGCGGTTGCGTTGATAGAACGCACGGAGTCCCTTCGACTCCGCGTCCTCTACGTCTAATGTGTTCAATGACTCATCACCATGCATCCATCACCCTCTCAGCATTCCGCCGAGGATAATGCCTGCGCGACATACGCGCTACACTCTTCCACAACCTCACAATGCGGCTTCCCACCAGATCGCAGAGATCGCCATGATCCGCATTGCAACGAAAGGGGCAACCCCAATGCAGCCATTCCGTCTGTTTGCAGCCACTGGTTCTGCGGTGGTGAGACTCAATGTTGATGCCGACGGCCGCGTGGAGGAAATGACATCGCTCGATGGCTCCGGCGCGCAGTGCATCGCTGTCGATCCGCACGACCCGAACCGCGTGTTCGTCGGAACGTTTGACGCCGGCATCTACCGCACGCTTGACGCGGGCGAGACATGGGAGCATGTCAGCCACGGTTTGCCACACCAGCGAGTGCTCTCAATTGCCGTGTCCCCGGCGCGGGCGACCGATGGCGTCAACGCCGTCTATGCCGGGACAGAGCCGAGCCGCCTGTATCGCTCGGACGACAACGGCGCAACCTGGATCGATAGCCCGGCCCTGCCGGAGCTGCCCAGCGCGCCATCCTGGTCATTCCCGCCGCGACCGTGGACAAGTCACGTGCGCTGGATCGCGCCGCACCACGACGACCCCGACCGCATCTACGTCGGCATCGAGCTAGGCGGCGTCATGCGCACGACCGACGGTGGCGTGACCTGGGAGGACCGCAAGCCGAACTCCTACCACGATTCGCACGCAGTGCTGACCCATCGCCACGCGCCGGGCCGCGTCTACGAGGCAGCGGGAGGCGGCGTCGCATTCTCCAACGATGGCGGCGAGACCTGGCGTACGGCAGACGAGGGCATGGATCGCCACTACGTCTGGGGGCTGGCCGTCGACGACGCCAACCCGGACCTCTGGTACGTCTCGGCCAGCTTCTCAGCCCGCGATGCCCACGTCACGAACGGACAGGCAAAGGGCCGCGTCTTCCGCAAGCGCGGGGACGACGACTGGCAGGTGCTCGACCTCGGTACGGACCCACTGCCGTCGATGCCGTACGCGCTGCTCAGTCTGCACGACCGTCCAAACTCGATCGTGGCCGGCATGCACGATGGCAACATCATGGCCAGCTTCGATGCTGGAGAGACGTGGGAGCAGCTCGATGTCCGCCTGCCGTCGCTGCTGGCGTTGAGCGAGGCTCGGGCATAGCTCCCACATCTATGCAGGACTACTCCAGCGACGGTTGCGGCTCCGGCGCTTCTTCAGCCTGCCAGAGAGCCCGCATCTCGCCGCTCGTTGCCAACAGATCCGCGAGACGGCCGCTCGCCTCGACCCGCCCGTCCTTGAGCACGATGATCTGATCGGCGCGTTGCAGCGTGGCGCGTCGGTGCGAGACGGCGAGGTACGTGCGACGGGGATCGGTCAGCAGACGGTCCCCACAGCAGACGCTCGGTTTCGACATCCAGCGCGCTGGAGAGATCGTCGATGACGAATGATCGGCTTGCCGCACCAGCATCCGCGCAGCGGCATGCGCTGCGCCTGGCCGCCGGAGAGCGCGACACCGCGCGTGCCGATCTGCGTCTCCAGTCCTGCCGGTAGCGCCGCGACATCCTGATCCAGCACTGCAGTGCGTAGCGCCTGGCAAGATCCGGCGGCTCGACGTCAAGCCCGAGCAGGATGTTTCGTTCGAGCGTGTCGCTGAATAGTCGCGGCCCCTGCGCGGTGTAGGCCGCGCGCGGCGGCGTCATGAAGTCGGCGGGATCGGCGATCCGCTGGCCGTTCCAGCGCAGCTCGCCACCGTTGAGCGGCAGCAAACCAAGCACCGTGCGCAACAGCGTCGTCTTCCCCGCGCCGATCCTGCCGGTCACAACTGTCAGCGTGCCGCACTGAAGCGTCAGCGAGATATCGCTGACGCCATGCTCCTGACCCGGATGTGTAGCCGAGAGATCGCGGACATCAAGCTGCTCAAGCGGCTCAGCATCCCGGGCGGGATACTGCGCGACTGGCGGCAGCGACCCGCGCAGATACAGCGGCTCATGCTGCACCAACACCGCCTCCGAATCACCGCCGATGATGTGGCGCAAGCGCCGGAACGCGACGCCGGTCTGCTGATAGTGCGCAAGGAAGCGCCCGAGGTCATCGGTGAATCCGGCGATGTAGCCGAGGTAGCTGATGAACAGGACGAAGTCGCCAACGGACAGCGAGCCGTCGCGCAGGCGGCTGGCAGCCAGCAGCATGACCAGGCCGGTGCCGATCGAGACGGTGTTGGCGGTGATCGCCTCCAGCGCCTGCGTCAACAGCCGATCGGCCAGCATCGCCGACCGCCGCCGCTCGCTTAACCGCCGGAAGTGCTCGACGGCGCGGCTTTCAGCACCCGCCACCTGCAGCACGAGCGCCGCGCCGACGATGTCGCCGATGGCCGACGTCACGTCGCTCGTCGCCTGGCTGCTGGCTGCGCGACGTTCACTCAGCGCGTTACTCGCCCGCCGCGCGATGGCAGCGATGATGAGCATTGGCGCGAAGACAACGACCGTCACCCAGATGTCGATGCGCGCCATGATGACGAGCGCCGCCAGCGCGAACAGGCCGGAGCCGATGACATCGTTGATCCAGTCGACGACATCTTCGGCGGCGTAGGCATCGTCGCGGAAGCGACTGATCGTCTCGCCGACCGGCGTCGTCAGCGCGACTGCGCCGGGCCGACCGAGGATGGTCTTCAGCAGGATGCGGCGAATCTGGCCGCTCATCACGAAGCGTGAAAGCGTCTCGGCAAAACCGGCCGCCATCCAGAGAACCGACCGCGCGATGGCGAACAGAACGAGCAGCAGGATCAGCTCGTTCGTGCCGAATGACGTGCCCGACGAGCCGGAGAGGGAGTCGAAGAACTCTCTCGCGATCAGGCCCGGGATGAGCGGCGACAGGTGGATGATCGTCCAGAGTGAGAGGTGCAGGAAATAGAGACCCGGTCGCGCCCGGATCATCGAGATAATATTGCGCCAGGTCGGACGCGTCGCTGTCATCGTTGCCGTGCTCACGACGCCACCTCCGCTCCGGCGATCCGAAGCAGCTCGGAGAAGCGCGATTCCGGATTCGAGGCCAGCGCGATGCGTTCGCCATGCTCACGCACCCGCCCATCCTCCAGCACCAGCACATCATCGGCAAGCGCAATCGTGTCCAGTCGGTGCGCGATCAGGATGCCGGTGCGGCCCTTCAGCAGCCGGGCCAGCGCGTCGTGCAACAACCGCTCGGTGGCGGGATCGAGCCGCGACGACGCCTCGTCGAGAATGACGATGTCGGGGTCGCGCAAGAAGACGCGCGCGCAGGCCAGCAACTGCGCCTCGCCGGCTGACAGGCCAACGCCACCAGTCCCAAGCCGTGTCGACAGACCATCGGGCAAGCCAGCCAGCCAGCCGCCGAGGCCGAGCGATGTCAACAAATCGAGAAGCACATCGTCCGGCACGCGGTCATCGAAGAGCGTCAGGTTGTCGCGCACGCTGGCGTTGAACAGGTGGACCTCCTGGCTCACGACGCCAATGCGGGAGCGCAGCGCGTCGAGGCGCACGGTGCGCGTGTCAACACCGCCAACTCGAACGACACCGAGGCCAGGATCGACGAAGCGGACCAGCAATCGCGTCAGCGTCGTCTTTCCGCTGCCAGTTCGGCCGACGATGCCGAGCACCCTGCCGGCATCGATCCGCACAGTGACATCGTGGAGGACCGGCGAATCGTCAACGTAGGAAAACGAGACGCTATCCATCTCGACCGATAAGGAGCCAGCTGGCAGTTCGCCGAGGCCATCGACGATCTGTGGGACCGTCCCCAGCAGTCCCTCGACCCGCGCGATGCTGGCGTCGGCCTGCTGCAGATCCTGAACCTCGTTACGCAACTGTTCGGCTGGGCGGCTGAGGACGGCGGTGTACTGGAAGACGAGGTAGACCGCGCCGATCGACAGTGCACCGGAGCGGAACTGCATCGCACTGAGCGCGAATGCCGCCGCCGTTCCGAAGGCAAAGAGGAGTTGGCTACTCGCGCCGACCGCGTAGCCCCACATGCTGGAACGTGTCCAGGCGGCCATCCAGGCGCGCATCGTCTCAGCGCAGCGCCGCATGACGAATGACGCTGCGCCGGACGAGCGCACATCCTCGGTGCCGGCCAGGTACTCGCTGAGGAAGCCGTAGAATCCGGCGCTGGCCTCGCGCTCCGCCATCCAGGCCGGGGCGGCGGCTGCGCGTATCCGCAACATGACGACCAGCCCAGCGGCGACGAACGCACTCATGCCCAACCCGACGCGCCAGTCGATGCGCACCAGCAACGCCAGAATCGCCAGGATCAGTAGTGCGTTGCCAATGACATAGACAACAAAGCGCGAGAAGAAGCGCGCCAGAATACTGACATCACCATCAACCCGCTCGATCAATTCACCGGGCGTGTGCGTCGTGTGATAGCTCGCATCCAGCCGCAGGACGTGCGCGAGCAGATCGGCTCGCAGCGCATTCGTGGCGATCCAGCCGATATTCTCAGCCACCCACGCTTCTGCGACTCCGGCGGCCTGCCCAAGCAGGGCAACGACCATTGTCAGCAGCGCCAGCACGAGTAGCCCGCGTAGCGGCTCACCGGCGGACGCGCGGTCAACGAACTCGCTCGCCAGCAACGGCGCGATGACCTGAACGCCGATCGTGCAGATGAGGATCAGGCCGAGCAGCGCGACGCGCGGCCACTCCGAGCGCAGGTAATGCGAAAGCAGCCGCCAGTAGCGGCGAAGCGTCTGGAATTGTTGTGGAATCTGGCGGTTAGTCGCGCCCGCCTGTGCCGAAACCGATGTGTTGGTCGAGGACATACCCGTCACTCTCGTTGAAGAATCGTCGAATCATGTGACCCTTCAACGTAGTCGCCAGCATGTCACCCTCTTTCGGCTATGTGGATAGAAAGCAGATAGTCTACGCAGCTCCGTGCGCTGCGCTCGCGCATCCTAACAGCCGAATCGATCATGCGCAAGCATGGACAAGACCGACCAACCCCGCAGATGAGCGGGACTGGTCGGTGGCTGATACGTGCTATTCGTTGCCCAGCGCATTGGCGTAGAACGCCGCAATGTCGTCGTAGAACTGCTCGCGGCAGGCGTCATCGACGTACATCATGTGCCCGGCTTCGTAGTAGGTGTAGTGGAAGTCATCGCGGCGCAACGCATCCAGCCCGAGGTGGTCCATTGTGTAGCGAATGGCGAAATACGGCGTCGCCAGATCGTAATAGCCTGCGGTGATCAGCACCTTCAGATGCGGGTTGCGGTTGAACGCATTGCGCATCGGCGTGGTGGTATCGAGGTAGCCGTTCTTGACCGAGTCGTACTTCCACTTCTGGAACACGTTCATCGAGAGCGTTTCGTAGACCAGATCGCTCTCGAATTTCAGCGTCTGGCGCAGATACTCGTTGATCATCGCCGTGTACGGCGCGCCGGGGTGGATCATGCTCGGGTCCACTTCCGGTGTCTCGGTCACCGCCAGCGCATCGATGCCGATGAAGCGGCTGTCGATCCGACCAACCGTCCGCTTCTCGTCGCGCAGCAGCTCCTTGCAAAAGCGCATGATCTGGATACGCAGGTTGCTGTTGTCGACGAACTGCTCGCTCAGGCCTTTGTAGGCTGCAACCACTGCACCATGCTCGCGCTCGTCGTCGGTGAGCGCGTCGCCCTTGAACAGCGCCAGCAGATAGTCGTTGCCGCGAACTCCTCATGACCTCGGCGAGCACATCCTCGAGCTCGCGTAATTGCAGTTCAGCCGGCAACCGCTTGTGATACCAGGCGGTCGCGGTGAACGATGGTAGAAACAGGACGTAGGGCAAGTCGTTGTGTCCAGCGGCCCACATGTCGAGCGTCGCGTACGACAGCACCGCCGAGATCAGCGAGATGCCGTTCAGCGCGATCCCGCGATCGATCAGATGGCCGGCTAGCCCGGCGGAACGCAGCGTGCCGTAACTCTCGCCGGCCAGGAAGAGCGGCGACGACCAGCGGCCTGTGCGCGTCAGGTAGAGACGGACGAACTCGCCGAGGGATTCAATGTCGCCGGAGTAACCGTAGTACTTCTCGCCAAGCTCCGGGGTTGCGGCGCGGCTGTAGCCGGTACCGACCGGATCGATGAAGACGATGTCGGTGTCCAGCAGCCACGACTGATCGTTGTCGACGAGCTTGAACGGCGGCGGCGGCATCGTGCCATCCGGGTTCAGCTGGACGCGCTTCGGGCCGAGCGCGCCCATATGCAGCCAGATTGACGATGAGCCTGGTCCGCCGTTGTAGGCAAAGGTCAGCGGGCGGGGAGCGTCACCTTCATCGCCCTCGATCGTGTAGGCGGTATAGAAGACCTGCGCTTCAATCTCGTCCTTGTCGTTGCGCAGCGGCATCAGGCCGACGGTGACGTTGTAGCTCACCGTCTCGCCGCGGATCGTCGCTTCGTGTTGCGTGGTGATCGGCGCTAGCTCTTTCAGCTCCGGTTTGGCTTGTTCCTGCTTTTGCTCGTCGGCCACGGATTGTGTCCTTTCTGTGCCGGGATTGCGCTCCCAGTGCGCACGTGCGCGACTACGATGTCGTTGCGGACATTGTCGCGGACTGTGCCCGCGTTCGCCATCGCTCTATACTAGTCGCTGATCTACTCGTCCGGCCGGGCCTGAAGTCAGGGGACGCTGTTCCGGGCCGGACCATCGTGGAGAGCACAGCACATCATGGCTTCGATCGCAGGAATGCGCGCCGTTCGAGCGCGACCCCGCACCGCCACGCAGTTCGACCCGTTCATGGTCGTCCTTATCGTTGTTCTGAATATCTTCGGTCTGGTGACGATCTGGAGCGCATCCGGCGCGGAAGGCGGCATCATCGGCCAGGAGGTATCGCGCCAGGCGTTTTACTTTGTCGCAGGCATGATCGCGATGTTCACGCTGGCGTCGATCAACTACAAGTACCTGAAGTCATTCGCCGCGATTGCCTACGTCGGCTCGGTCGGATTGCTGTTCACCGTGCTGGCGATCGGTGAAACGATCTCTGGCTCGACACGCTGGTTCTTCCTCGGCCCGATCTCGTTCCAGCCATCGGAGCTGGCCAAGATCGCAACGATCATCGCGCTAGCGGCATTCATCAGTGAACGTCGCCACGAAATGGACCGGCTCTCGAACTTCCTGATCTCGATTGGCATCGTCGCCTTGCCGATGGGCCTGGTCTTCATGCAGCCGGACCTCGGCACAACCGGCGTATTCGCCGCCATTTGGCTCGGTATGATCGTGATGTCCTCAACACGACTGCTCTATCTGGTCGGGCTGGCGCTGCTGGCGATTCCGGGAGTCGCGTTCGCCTGGCTCAGACTGCTGCACGACTACCAGAAGGACCGCCTGATGGTGTCGTTCGATCCTGATCGCGACTATCTTGGTCAGGGCTACAACATCATCCAGGCACGCATCACGATCGGCTCGGCCGGCTGGTTCGGGCACGGGCTGCACGGCGGCAGTCAGGCCGAGTTCAATCTGCTGAAGGTCAGTGAAACCGACTTCATCTTCGCTCATGCGATGAGCATGTTCGGCTTCGTCGGCGGCATCGCGCTGTTCCTCGCCTTCATGCTGCTCTTCTGGCGGATGCTGCGCGCGGTGACGATCGCGCACGATACCTTCGGCCAGCAGCTCGCCATCGGCATCACGTCGATGTTCTTCTTCCAGACGTTCGTGAACATCGGGATGAACCTGGGCATCATGCCGGTTACCGGCATTCCACTGCCATTCATTTCCCTTGGCGGCACAGCGCTGTTCTTCGTGCTGGTGTCATTCGGCATCATCCAGAGCATCATCATCAATCACAGGAAGCTCGGCTTCCAGTCTCTTTGATTGGCCTGTCAGCGCCAAAGTGTCGACCATCCCAACGCGGCAGCCAGCCCTTCCGCCTGCCTTCTTGAGCGCGTTCTCAATGTCGAGCAGTCCGGTCCGGCAGCCAACCCCACCCTCTGTCATCTTGAGGTCGCAACCGAAAGATCTCCCACCCGTTTGACGCAGTCCAACGCAGGGGAGATTTCTCACTGCGGTTCGAAATGACAGGACAAGGGGTTGGCTGTCGGACCGAACTGCTCGACGTTGACAGCCCACTCAAGACGACAGGGGACGGGGATTGCTATCACACCTGACAGCATCACTGCGTTCGGTTACCCGCCAGTCTGCACCCGACCGTAGCCTGCGAGGTGGGCACGCCAGAACGGGGTGTCGAGCTTGTCGATGCGGACGAACTCGCCGACATCCGGCGAGTGGAGCATCATGCCGTTGCCGACGTAGATGCCGACGTGGGTGATGATCGACACCGGCTCGCCACCGGCCAGTGCGTTCGCCTGGCGTCCGACGGGCGTCGTGTTGGCGAAGAAGATCAGGTCGCCGGGCTGCACATCAGCCGGATCGAGCCGCTCGGTGGTATCGAACTGCTCGGCTGCTGTGCGCGCCACCGGAACGCCGAGCTGCGCCCAGGCCCACTGGACGAGGCCGGAGCAGTCGAAGCCGCCCTCTTCGTAGGACTCGCCGCCCCAGACGTAGGGTGTGCCGAGCGCGGTTGTGGCTACGCGGATGATGTCGACTTCGCGAGGGATCAGGCTGTACGGCACAGCGACCGGGCCGACGGCGTAGCCCAGGCTGGCCGTCTGTCGCTCGAACAGGGCGACGTACTCACGACCGGTCAGCCCGTGATCGTCAAGACGCTCGATGACGTTGCCGCGCTCGTCAATGCGATCGGTGTAGGCGGCGGCGACCTGCGACCAGGAACCCCAGCGCTCGTAGAGGCCGGCGAGGATTTGCGCACCGGCATTGAGGTTTGCTGTCGGGTCGAGCAGGTCCACGCTGGCGTCAACACTGTTGTTGCCGGGCTGGACCTGCATCAGTCCCTGCCTGCCGGATGGGCCGACGAGGTTGGCGTCGCCAGCCGACTCGATCATCACAATCGAGGCGACGACCTGCCACGGCACGTTTGCCGCTGCGGCTGCTTGCTGGATCTGGTCTGACCACTGACCGAGGACGACAACGACCCCGGCCGGCTCGGCGCGGGCATCGGTCGCGGGCAGCCCGAGCGGAGCGATGAGTGTGACCAGCAGGAGAATGAGCGGCAGGCCGGCGGCGCGGCGCATGGACGGGTCCGTTCCTGTTCGAGTACCTGCGACGCGGCCAAAGCCAGCATCGGACGACATTGTCTGCCTGGAGGATACCAAGGCCGATCAGCCTGCTGCTGCCAGATGCACAGTATTGTCATGCGCCTGACGCTTGCTCGTTGAGAATGGGCGGGGCGTAGATTGCCGTCGATCGTCAGGATGCTGCATCACGCCTCACCGCCTGCCACTGCGTACATCCTTTCCCGGCTAACTGGTCGAGCGGAACAGACTGACGCTCCGGCGTGTTGTAATTCGTGAAGCGGATTGCGCGACTTTTCGAGACGTTTCGCCCAGTTCGTGATATACTGAATGCGCGTCACCAATATTCGTGCGCGAAGAAGGGCACGGCAATGACGCAAGCACGACAGCGCGGCCGCCCACGACTGGTGAGCGTTGAACAGCGCCAGACCGATCTTCTCGATGCGGCGCTGGAGCTCTTCCTGCAGCAGGGCATTGAGGCGACCACCATTGCGCAGATTGCACGACGGGCCGGTATTGCCAGCGGAACCGTCTATCTCTACGTCGACAACAAAGAGGCGCTGGTCAGCGGTGTGCGGGCGCGCGTCCGACAGGCGATGGCCGGCGAGATCGCGTCACTCATCGACCGCTGGGAGGGCTCGTTCGATACATTGCTCGATGCGGTGGTTGATGCCTCGTTCGATCTGCAGATTGCGTATCAGCGTGAGCTCGATCTGTTCCGTAGACAAGTGCAGCCGGAGGCGATCCGCGGTCTTGCCGAGAGTCGGCGGCAGGCGGTTGTGCCATTCGCGCAAGCCATCCGTCGCGCGGTCGAGCGGGGCGAGGCAGCGGTACCCGGTGGAGATCCCGAGCTGCTCGCCTATCTGATTTCCAGCGCCATCGAAGACGCAGTCTACTCGTGCCTGACGTTCGGCATCCCGTCCGACGTCGACGCGCTGCGGACTGCGGCGCGCGAGATGGCGCACAAGCTCCTGGCGCCGAATGCGGCACCGTAGCCGTCATGAAGGAGGTGCATTGTGAAAGCACCACAACTGAATCAACTCGCATCTGTTGGGACGGCGCGCCTGGTCGGCATCGTGTCGGGCGGGCTCGGGCTGGCGACGCTGGTCACGTCCATCTCACTGCTCGTGCGGCAGTGGCTGCGGACGCCGTTCCCCTATACCCCGGACGAATGGTGGTTTACGTTCGACACACCATCTGAGCAGGATGCTGTGCCGACCGTCGTCTCCAGCGTCCGGTAGTCGTCGGGCGTATCAAGATCCAGATGGGTGCCACGGCGCTCGATGTCGGTGACGGGCACATCGGCCAGCGCCAGGCTGCGGCGGTGCCGACCGGCGCTCCCCAGCCCGAATGCCGGGGCGATGGCATCGGGCGGTGCCAGCAGGAGCGCATTCGTGCCGGTGCCGTGGCGATCCGGCGCGATCACAGCGCTGTCCAGCGAGGCGGCATCGACCAGCGCCCGAATGTCGCTGACCTCCAGCACCGGCAGATCCGGAAGCAGGATCAACAGCCCATCTGCCGCACCGGCGAGCGCCCAGCGTTGCCCCTGGCGCACGGCGGCGTTCAGCCCCTCAGTCTCCTGCAGCAGCACCTCGGCGCGCGAATCCAGACCGGCGGCTTGCAACGCCGGGTCGCGGGTGATGACTGCGACGCGTTCGATTCCTGCACCGGCGACGGCGGCAATGGCCCGATTGAGCAAGCCCAGCGCCAGCGCAGACCGCTCTGTTTCCGATAGTTGGGTCGACAGGCGACTCTTCGGATTCGCCAGCCCGCGGAACGGCAGCAGTGCGAAGAGTCGCAGGCTGGTGCTGCATCGCCCCGACCGTGCTGGATGCTCGACTGCGCAGACTGTCATCGGGCGCTTCGCGATGTCGCGAGTGACTGCGCGAACGCCAGCGTCTCGCGCGCCAGCCGCTCACGGTCGTCGTTGTTCCGCATGATCGAATCGGTCACCAGGACACGCACCCCAAGGTCCTCGATCGCCATAGTCAGATCGCGATCCACCGAATCAATCACCAGTCCATCGGCCAGCCCGGCGTAGATACGGGCAACGCCCAGTGCCGAGACGTCGTGCCCCAGCCCCTGCATCATCGCCGCCGCCGGACCCTTCAGCGCCTCGCCACCGACGATCGGCGAGACGACGACAACCGGTGCGTCGGCATCGTCCAGCGCGGCCCGCATGCCCGGCAACCCCAGGATCGGACCGATCGAGACGAACGGGTTGGACGGGCAGAAGACGATCACCTCCGCGTCGCCGATGGCCGCCAACGCGGCTGGTACGGGCGTCGCGCTTTCGATACCGTCCAGCACGATGCCGTTGACGACATCGGCGTGGTGCCGCGCAACGAAGTACTCCTGAAAATCGAGTCGGCCGTCGGGCGTGTCAATCAGTGTTGCGACACGATCGTCGGTCATCGGGATGAGGTCGGCGGCGATGTCGAGGTTGTGTGCCAGCGTGCCGGTGATCTCGCTCAACGCGGTGCCGGACCGTAGCGCGGCTGTC
Source organism: Thermomicrobiales bacterium (assembly GCA_023954495.1). NCBI lineage: Bacteria > Pseudomonadati > Thermomicrobiota > Thermomicrobia > Thermomicrobiales > Thermomicrobiales bacterium. The sequence goes on from JAMLIA010000019.1 coordinate 42,447, forward strand.
CGCAGGATGTGGGTAGCGAAGTCGCGGTCGCCGAGCTGGAACCAGGGCTCTTCGCCGTACTGCGCGATCATCCGCAGGGTCGCGAACGTTTCGTCACGAATGCCCCAGCCTGTCTCCGGGTTGGCCAGATCGGAGAGCGTGTACATGACCGTATCCAGGTCGGGCGAGATGTGAAGGCCGTAGAGCTCAAAGTCGTCGGCGGTATTGATAATGACAGCCAACGCGCGAGGGTCGGGCAGGGTGAGCTGCAGGCCGTGGGCGAGCTTCGCCCCGCCAACGCCACCGGCCAGTGCCACGATCCGTCCTGCCATCGCTGAGCCAGCCTCCCGTATCCCATACCCGATCGCCTGATCGCGCCAAATCCTACCGCGAGTCCTCAGGATGGCGCACCTGACCGAACGTTAGCGCACCATCACCGATCACGCTCAGTGCATTATAATCCCGATTGATTCAGTAGGAATTACATGATGCCGTTGTCCGATTGGAGGCGGTGGCTGACTATAGATGGGTTGGGCACAGCACATGTCGCAGCAAGACGGTGACGGACGTGCTGAGATCCTGAGATCCATGCGGCGCTTGACGTCGCGTCGGCGATTCATGCATACCGGCCTCGGCGTCGGGGCCGGTATGCTGCTGGCTGCCTGCGGCGGGGATAACGAACCGACCGCGACGACCGCACCTGACGCATCTGCATCGCCGGCAGCGACGGAGCCGCTCGCCGCCACCGAAGCTTCGGCATCGACGGACGAACCAACCGAGGAGAGTAGCCCGGCTGCATCCAGTGGGTTCCCGATCGAGCTTGAGCACGCGCTTGGCACAACAACGATTCCGGCGCAGCCCGAGCGGATTATCTGTACTGAGGACAACGAGCCACTCGATACATTGCAGGCGATTGGCATTCGCCCAGTCCTGTTCGGCATCACCAGGCAGTACGGTGTGGATCAGCAACCGTGGCGCGATGAGGCATTCATCGACGGCGTCGAGTCGTTCGACTTCAGTACCTACGAGCTCGATCTCGAGCAACTCGCGGCGAAGAATCCTGATCTGATCATCGATGTCTGGACTGAACCGGATATCTTCGAGCAAGAGAGCGGCATCGCGCCGACGCTGGTCCTGAAGGTTGACGATCTGGTCCCGTGGCAGGACATGCAGCGCCTTGTCGGGCAGGCAACCGGTGCGGTCGAGGAATCTGAAGCGTCAATTGCCGAGACCGAGCGCATCCTCGACGAGCAGGCGGCTCGCCTGACTGATCTTGCTGACAAGAAGGTTACCGTCGCCTACGCCTTTGGTGACGAGTTCCTGGTGCAGGGCGCGAACACGACCGGTGCCCGAATTCTGGCGCGCATGGGATTGAACATCGTGTCGCCGAACGATGACGATCTCACCTCGATGTCTCTGGAACGCTGGAACGAGATTAGCGATGCAGACATCATCCTGTCGCTTGCGTTCTTCCCGGAGGACGCGGAAGCTCAGGAGTCGAGCCCGCTGTTCCAATCGTTGCCGGCCGTCGTCAATGGTGGCTATGTGACGTTGGACAATGTCGTTGGTCGGGCCTGGTACCGGGAATCGACGCTCAGCGTCCGCTGGGTCGCGCCGATGCTGGCGGATGCCGTACTGGAAGCGGCTGCCGGGAACGGGAAAAAGCTCAGCTAGCAGGGCAACAGAGACATGTGGACATCGTCGTGCTTGCTCGATTCTGCTAGATTGTCTTGACCGGCGACCGACCGGACAGGGAGAACCAGTATCGAAGGAGGCAACGATGCCCCGAATCCCGAATCCGCCCCGCAAGGGACACCCTGCCAGGCCGCCTCGCAAGAGCGACGAGCAGGCCGACAAGCCGAAGCCACCCGCCCGCTCGTTCGGGCAGTCCGCACCGATGCCTGAGTCGGACGACGCCCTCGAAGATCTGGCGCTTGAGCCGATGCGCGAGAATGGCGACGAGATCGCGCACAAGGCCGAAGCTGCCGTTGCCGAATCGGAGCCTCTCGAGGATCTGACGCTTGAGCCGCATCGCGAGGGCGATGAGAACGGCGAAGCCGAGGGCGAGCAGACCGGCTGACAACGACGCGATGACACCGCCCCTCTGCATCAGTGCCAACACGCACTGATGCAGAGGGGCGCGCTTATCTGGCGCGTGGCAGCAGACGCCGGTGCCAGCCGTAGGCAACGGCGACGCCGGCGACGATCAGGACCATGCCGATCAGCCCGTTGATGCCCAGACCCTCGTTCAGCGCCAGCCAGCCGAGGATGACGCCGACTGGCGGAATGATGTAGGTCACGAGCGAAGCGGGCGTCGCACCAATCTCTCCGATCAGCGCGTAATAGAACAGGTAGGCGATGCCAGTGCCGACGGCACCGAGCACGACCCAGGCAACGATGTTGCCGGTGTGCAGTTCGGCCGGCTTCACCCAGCCCGTGAAGATCGCAAACGGTGCCATGATGACGAGCGCCATCATCAATTGAGCGGTGACGTTCGACACCGGATTGCCGCGGATGTACTGCCGGGCGAAGGCAAACGAGAACCCGTAGCAGACGCTGGAGCCGAGCAGCGCCAGCGTGCCGATTGTGTCGCTGCTGCCGAGGTCCAGCACCGAGCGCCCGGTAAGCAGGATGACGCCGACGAACCCGATCGCCAGTCCCACCACCCGCGTACCGGATAGTCGGTCGTGCCGAAAGACGAGTGCCGAGACCAGCAGCGTGAATAGTGGCGTCGTGGCGCTCAGCACCGCCGCGAGCGCTGATGTGACATGCTGCTCGGCCCAGGTGATGAGGGTGAACGGGATGACGTTCCCGGCGATTGCCATCACTAGCAGCAAGCCCCACGGTCGCCCCCAGGCAGGCAGCCGCTCGCCGCGCACGAGCATGACGCTGCCGAGCAGCAGCAGCCCGAGCGCGAGTCGGACTGCGATCATGACGGTCGGGCTGGCAGCATCGACCAGCACCTTGATGAACAGATACGACGAGCCCCAGATCAACCCCAGCGACAGCAGCCAGAGCACATGCTTCGCCCCGACGTCGCTCGTAGAAGTCGTCTCCAACCGGCTACCCTCCAGCGTCGCAGGATACCTTGTTCGAAGCGTACGTGCGGTGCGACATCTGGCAGCGTGTTTGAAGTGGCGTTGTCCGGCCCGGTCAGAGTAACGACTTCAGGTCGTCGACGATGGTGGATGGTGATGTCTGGAATGGGTAGATGACGCGCAGGCGGCCTTCCGGGTCGATGAGATAGGTGTAGGCCGTGTGGTCGACAGTGTAGTCACCGTCGGCTGCGCCGTCGCCGAGATCGGCGCGCTGGAACTGCAGGAAGTAGTCCTTGCCGACCTCTCGGACGAGATCCTCAGTGCCGGTGAGGCCGATGAAGTTGGGATCGAAGCGTCCGACGTAGTTCGCGATGATGTCGGGCGTGTCGCGCGAGCCGTCGACGCTCACGAAGACGAACGCGACGTTCTGCCCGGCGTCACCGAGGTCCTGCTTGATCGAGCGGAACTCGGCAAGTGTCGTTGGGCAGATGTCCGGGCAGTGGGTGAAGCCGAAGAAGAGCAGCACCGGCTTGCCGTACAGCTCGCTGAGGCTCAGCGGCTGGCCGGTCTGACTGGTGAGCGTGAAGTCCGGCAGCTGCGTTGGCGGCTCAACCACCTGCTTCGTGCCGACACCGGGCAGCTCATCGTTGCCGCGGCCCAGATAGGCCCAGGTCGTGAACCCTGACAGGCCGATGATGAGGCCACCGATCAGGGCCAGCAGCGCGAACCGCACGGCGCGGCTCGGGCCAGCCTGTACCACCTCCGGCGATGTGCTTGTTGTCTCGGACATGCGTCGTCTGTCTTCTCTTACTGGTCGCGGACTTCGACGTTGTCGAACTCCAGCATCAATCCGGAATCGAACATCAGCATCACGTCGATATGGTCACCGGCCTTGAGTGATTTGTGCAAACCCATCAGCATGATGTGCATTCCGCCGGGCGTCATCTCGATCCGCTCACCGGCAGGGACATCGATGCCGTCGACCGGTCGCATCTGCATCGTACCGGCGTTGTCGGTTGTCTCATGGATTTCGGCCATGTCGGCGACATCAGTCTCGACGCTGACGAGCTGCTGATCGGTGTCGCCAGTGTTCTCCAGCGTCAGATAGATGGCGCTTGTCACGGATGAGGAGTGGTCGTGCTCACTCGCAGGCGTTGCGTCGGTGCTGCGATTGTCTTGCTCCGCGTCGCCAATGTCGGCCGGTCGCACCCAGGCATCGACAACGGTGATCCCGCCGCCTTGAGCAAGCGCAGCCGAGTTGTCATCATCCGACCCACCACAGGCGATCGTGCCGAACAGGACGAGCAGCAAGACGGCGACAACGACAGCGCGGCGTGGATAGATTGACGACATAATGTTCCCCGTGCTTGACCGAAGAGCGCCGATCCGCGCCCAGCGTCCAACCTTACTCTTCATTTGGCGACATGACGACTCGGCCCGGACTAGCCGAGCAGCGTTTCGCCGAGGTAGCCGCCATCCTGAACTCCGGGGAAGATGGCATAGGTGCCGCTGCCGGTGTGCTTGATGTATTCGTTCAGCAGGTCGGTCGACAGGCGCTGTTGCAGGACAACGAACTGCGTGCGCGGATCGCGCTGGAAGCAGATGAAGAACAGCCCGGCATCGAGCTGGCCCAGCCGCGTATCCATCCCGTCGGTGAACGAGTAGCCCCGCCGCAGGATGCGCACGCCGGCATTCTCACTCGACGCGGCCAAGCGGATGTGTGCATGTGGATCGATGAGCGGATCGCCCGCGTCGTCTGTGGCGACGAGGTCGACCGTATCGTGCTCGGCCTCCTTGCCGAGTGGTGCGCCGGTGATTTTGGTGCGTCCGAACGTCTGCTCCTGATCGAGCAGTGTCGAACGATCCCAGACCTCGATCAGCATCCGGATGCGGCGTGCGACCATGTAGGAGCCACCGGCCATCCAGTCGGGCGTGTCCCCGGCTGCGGCCCAGACATGCTCGCTCATCGCCGCCTCGTCCTCAGCGAGGATGTTGTTGGTGCCGTCCTTGAAGCCGAAGAGGTTGCGCGGCGTCTCCTGCTCGCGGCTGGTGCTGGCGGTCCGGCCAAACCCGAGCTGCGACCAGCGCATGACCGCCTTGCCGCGTGCGATTCGGGCCAGGTTGCGGACTGCGTGGAACGTCACCTGGGCGTCGTCGGCGCAGGCCTGGACGACGATGTCGCCGCCGCAGCGCGCCGGATCGAGCGCATCACCGGCGAAGACCGGCAAGTCGATGAGTTGCTCGGGACGCTGATTGGCCAGCCCGAAGCGATCTGCCCCGTCCCGCTCGAAGAAGGTCGGGCCGACGCCGACCGTGATCGTGAGGTTTGCAGCTGCGAGGCCGGTCGCCTCGCCGGTGTCGATCGGCGGTGCCCATTGATCGCCTTCGACCGGCCCGACCGGCTCCCCGGCGCACATCAGCGCGGCCGCACGGGTCCAGTTGCGCAAGAGCGCGCGCACATCGTCGAGCTTGTCTGTCGTGAGATCAAACGTCGCGACAAACGCACGCTCCTGCGCGGGCGTGGCAATACCGGCCTGGTGCGCACCGTAGAACGGCACGGCAGCATTGGTCGCTTCTGCGGAATCATCCAGCTGTGTAGCGACGATTCCGCCCGCAACCAGCAGACCGGCACCGGCAGCCCCGGCTGTTCCGAGGAACCGGCGACGTGAGATCCGCCGCCCGGTCATCTCAGGAACCCTGTCCGACAACGATCTCGGCGACTCGCGAGAGCGGTTCGGCGAGCGCGTCGATCACCTGGCTGAGCTTGCGTGTGTCCTCCTCTGTGAGGTCGGTGTACAGCACGTAACTGTCACCATCAGCATAATCTGCCAGCGCCGTATCGACATTGGTGAATGCTTCGGAGATGGTCGTTGCCAGACCCTCGGAGCGTGTCGCCAGGATCGGCTGCACCGCGTCGTAGGCCGCCTGCGAGCCATCGACGTTGGCGGCGAAGTCGATCAGGTCGGTGTGCGAGTAGCGTTCTTCCTCGCCGGTGATCTTCGATGCCGAGACTTCGTTCAGCAGCTCGACCGCGCCGTTGGCGATCTGCTCAACGCTCAGGTTCGAGTCTTCCACCTGCTCGCGGAGCGACTTCACGTCAGCCAGCAGCTTGTCAGCGACTGGCTCCATGCCATCGAGCGAATTATCGACCCACAGTGCCTTCTCGATGACGTGGAAGCCGGTCCACTCGTCGTCCGGCACGTCACCCTCACGTGCATCAATGGCCGGGTCGAGATCGCCGAAGCTCTCGGCAACCGG
>JAMLIA010000020.1 GCA_023954495.1 Thermomicrobiales bacterium
ATCTGTGACATCATGCGGCTAGTATGCGCCACGAGCAGTCAGGATGGCTGGAATTGTGCGCAGCATGATCGTGATATCCAGCCACGGCGACCAGTTCTCCGCGTAATACAGGTCCAGCCGTACCATCTCGTCGAAAGTCAGATTGCTGCGACCCGACACCTGCCACAGACCGGTCAGTCCAGGTGTCACCAGTAAGCGCCCGTGGTGCCACTCGTCGTACCCGGCCACCTCGGCCGGCACCGGCGGACGCGGACCGACGACGCTCATTTCGCCCTTGAGCACATTGAAGAACTGCGGTAACTCATCGAGGCTGGTACGCCGCAGAATCTTGCCAACCCGCGTCCGACGCGGATCATCCTTCAGCTTGGTCAGGCGGCTGTCCGCGTTATGCGCCTTCTGCAATTCGGACTGCTGCTGTTCCGCGTCGCGCACCATTGTTCGGAACTTGTAGCAGACGAAGTGGCGACCATTGCGCCCGACGCGGACCTGCCGGAACAGAACAGGCCCTGGTGAGTCGACCCGAATCGCCAGCACCATCAGCGCCATCGGAATAGCGCCAATCACGAGCACCACCGATGAAACAAGCAGATCAATCGCCCGCTTCAACGCGTAATTGAATCCAGCAATCTCAGCCGGCTTCAGCGCAATCAGCGGCAGACCAGCGACATCGTGAATGTTCACCCGATCCATCGCCAGCTCAAAGAGGTCCGGCACAAGCTTGAACTCAACATCCGCCGCCCGACATTGATTCACGATGCCCATGATGCGAGCCTGCGACGTCGTCGGCAGGGCGATGATGACCTCATCAACGTCGTATTCGCGCACCAGCGCGCCAACGTCTCTTTCGACTCCCAGGTAGCGCGGTCGAATGACGCGGCGGTCAGTCGCAATCGCCCAGTCATCGGGCGGCGGCTCCTCGTCGACGAACCCGACCACCTGGTAGCCCAGCCGGGGCTGGCTCAGCAGCCACTGCATCAGGCGCTCGCCCGCGCGGCCTGCTCCAATGATCAGCACCTTGTCGACGCCGATACCGCGCATCCAAAGCCGTTCACGCGCGAAGCGCAAGAGCAGCCGTTTCCCGACTAGCAGGGCAATGATCAGCAGCCAGGCGTAGATAAAGAGCAAACGCGATGGGTAGAAGCGCTGCAGGAATGAATAGAGTACGACCAGCGCCATTGCCGTGGTAACGCCATTGGCTATAGAAATCGCTTCGTCCAGGAACGTCGTCCAGCGCGGTTGACGATAGATCTTCCGCACGTGGAAGATCGCCACAATCAGAACCACAAGCATGAACACTTTGGAGAGGAAGAAGGAAAACGGTTGATACGCCCACGGCAGCACTTCGCCGCCGACATGCATGGAGTAGCGCAACCAGTACGCTGCGTAAAAGCCCACGAAGACGAGTGCGGCGTCGGAAATGATCCGAGCCAGTACGACCAGCCAATACGGCGAGTCTCCGACCGTCCGCTGAGTGCGGGCCGGGTTCACTGCCAAGGAGATCAGTGTCCCTCTGTCAAGCCGTCCGCTCGCCACGTTTACCTTCGCGTAACCTTGTCAACCGGGCGGTCTCGGTGGCGTCCAGCCAGGCAGTATAGCATATGACCCTGATACGCCCTGGCTCAACGTGTGCGAACGTACGCTCACCTCATCCACAAACTGACAATCCGTGCTGCCTCGCCAGCGCCTGTTCTGCTAGGATCTGCGCGGCGATCCTGTATGAATCATAGCGGAGGAAAGCGCGTGGAGCGCCTCTGGAGTCCGTGGCGAATGACCTACGTTGGCGGCAACAAGCAGCCCGACTGCGTCTTCTGCAATGCGCTGACGGCGGCAGATGACCGCGAGTCGCTGGTCGTTCACCGAGGCACGAATGCGTTCATGATCCTGAACCTGTACCCGTACAACTCCGGCCACTCGATGGTGGTGCCAAATGAGCACATCTCGGAGCTTGAGGATCTACCCGCCGCCACCCGCGATGAGATGTTCGCGCTGGCAGCAATTGCTACCGAGGCATCCCGCCGAGCGCTCGGCTGCGACGGATTCAACGTCGGCATGAATCTCGGCGCAGTCGCAGGAGCCGGCATCGCCGATCACTTGCACGTCCACGTCGTCCCACGCTGGAACGGCGATGCGAACTTCATGCCCATTGTCGGCGATACGAAGGTCTTGCCGGAGCTGCTGCCTGCGACCTACGCACGCATCCGCGGCGAGGTCGAGATCATCGTCGGCGCACGCGACGACAAGCCCATCACCCACGCCGGAGCCATTGTCATCGTGCCCGGGTCCGGTATCTTGCTTGCCGACGCTGATCAAACGCCAGCACTCCCGACCGCCAAAATTTCCTCCACGGAGACCGCCGCTCTGACAGCGCTGCGATCTATACAGGAATCGCTGCACACCAACGCAACGGTCGCAGGTTGGGCCGGAGTCGTGGATCACGGCGATCGACGCACGATCTATCTGCTCGCCACTGCAACCACGAACAAACAACGAGCGCTCCCGCTCGATAGCGTCACCACAACCTGGTCGGACACCGCCGAGCGACAGCTCCTGTCCGACAACGCTCCGGTTTTCAGAGTGATTGCGCAATGAGCCGTCGCGCAATGCTCCTGGACAATCGCGCTGCTGCGTTGTCGTCACCGCGCCAGCCACTGACATAGCCTGGAGGCAGCATCGGCCGGCGCATACATCGCGCTTGGTGACTCGATCGCGTTCGGCACCGGCTCCAGCCTGCCCCGAACGCGCGGCTACGTGGCGCTGGTCCATGACCTGCTCACGCAGCACGACGGCACGGAGATCTCGCTCAACAACCTGAGCCGTCCCGGCGAGACAGCCGATTCCTTCCAGAACAATGGTCAGCTGGCCCAGTTGCAGAACCTGATCACTCAGCTAGCCGACGCTGGCACACCGATCGCCGCTGCCACCCTCTCGCTCGGTGGCAACGAGATGCTTGACGCGCAGGGCGAAGACGCGACCGCGCGCCAGTCGCAGCTCGACGCATTCAGCACCTCCTACCCCGCCGCCCTCGCTGAAATTCGTAACCTGGTCGGCGAGCGGGTGACAATCGTCGTCACCACCTATTACGACCTGACGAGTGGCAATCCGAACGAACCGCAGTCCGATGCCTGGTGGGTGCAGCAGTTCAACGACATCATCAAGCAATCTGCGGCTGCATCAAACGCACAAGTAGCTGATGTCGCCACCGTATTCGAGGACCACATCGCCGACTTCACCCTCTGGCCAATCGACGTACATCCGAACAACGCCGGGCACATAGCCATCGCGAACGAAGTCTGGCGCGCGTTTGGCATCGACACCGTCACGCCAACGATCGACCTGGCGCCTACCATCGACGCATCTCGGTCAACGCCATCAATCCACTTCACTGGCACGGATGACACCGGCATCGTAGACATCACCATCAGCGCCGAATTCGCAACCACCTACGGCCCGTTTTCCACCGACGAGAGTGCGTACGTCGTACTGATCATCGTTTCCGATGGCTCGCAGCAAGCGCAGGTCACTGTCGAAGCACGCGACGCAGCCGGAAATGTGTCGACCGCATCAACCACCGTCCGGATCCCCTGACGCGGTCTCACTCGCGAATCAGCGAGATATCCCCGATCGGTGCCTCAAATTGCGCGGCAAGGTGCGCGATCGGACACTCAAAGCAACGCAACTCCCGACAGCCGTTCCGTCCGATCTGGTGCAGTCCCTGCACCTCAATCGCCCGCTTGACGACAAACGGCATGTCCCCGCAGATCTGCTGCAACGTTTGCCGGGCGATCACATCGTCGGGTCGCCCCGGCATTGTCTCCCAGACCTCGCCGATGCGCTCTGACAGCCCCTGCTCGCCCATCACGTCGGCATACGCCGCCAGGAACGGAGCGATGACATTGACCGCGATCTGGTCGGCGCGCGACTGACCCAGACGCGGTGACGCCAAGCGCAACCATCGCCGCCAGGCATCCGGGCGCTCCAGAGGGACACTAAGCACGGTCGCCAGCAACCCATCGCCCGCAGAAGAGCGCATGCAATCAGCAAACGACGCGAGACGACGCACCGGATGGTTCGTCGGACGAACCCGGTTCAGCTCCCAGACAGCATCGTCCACGCTCGCCAAGTGCCATTCGGCCATCAAGCGCATGCCCGCAGACTCAACAGTTTGCACCTCATCTGCGCTGAGATCAGCCGTTGCCGCATGTTGCGGCGTGAGCGGCAGGAATCCACCGACACCAAGCAATACGCCGCGAACTGCGTCGCCTCCCGCCGCCGCTGCGCGCTCCAGCATCGGTAACGGCAGCCGATCGGCAACGGCGGCCATACCGGCCCGATTCTGCGACAGCCCCAGTGCATCCAGCATCCCGCGCTTGAGCACCTCACCGGCTGTCTCGTCCTCCAGAGCCTGCCGAAACGCCAGCCGCTTCGCCGTCATCCTGCGCCAGCCCTCGCGGGCCAGCAGCTCATGCACGACCTGCTCCCGCCCGCCGGCCAGCGTCGGCAGGCACGGACGCGAGCCAGTTGGGCCTAGCACGACCGACCGAATATCGACGCGCATCTGCTCAATTGGCGCGGTCAGGAAGTCGCCCAGGCGAACCGTTGGAATTGCCACGCCGCGTGGGCCACACGCGCCGACCGCGTCATACTCAAGCACGACATGCAGGACAACATCGTCGTATGCCGGATCGCTCTCGTGGCCGTGTCGCCACCAGTCCGACGACCGCAAATGCAGCTCGACCGATCCGCGAACGAGTCTGTCGTCGATCTCCAGCATGGCATCCCGAAAATCCGGACCGTTCGAAAACGTCCAGACGCCGCGATAGACGACCCGCAGACGACCGCCTTCGACCGTCCGCATCTCGTCCGCGAACATCCCTTCCTGCCACGCCCGTGCCAGGATCGCCTCGGTCAGGCCACGCTCTTCGCCCACCTGTATGACCTTCGTTCATTTGGATTCGTCTGCGGCGCAGTCTATCATCGGTTGCTGGCAGACTTGCCAACAGACGCGAGCAAAGGACACAGCGGATTGAACCAGCCATCCAGGACAGCCCTCATCACCGGCGTTACCGGCCAGGACGGGTCATATCTCGCCGAGCTTCTTCTGGATCAGGGATACCGTGTCGTCGGCATGATGCGGCGCACGAGCACCGAAACCGTCGGGCGCATCGCGCATCTGATGGACCGCATTCAGCTCGTTCACGGCGACCTTCTCGATCAGCTCTCGCTCATCAGTCTTATTCAGGAGTTTCAGCCGGACGAGATCTACAACCTCGCTGCCCAGTCGTTCGTGCCCACGTCCTGGCAGCAACCGGTCCTGACCGGCGAGTTCACCGCCCTCGGTGTCACTCGCATGCTTGAGGCAATCCGGCTAGCCAAACCGGATGCCCGCTTCTATCAGGCATCGTCCTCGGAGATGTTCGGCAAGGTCCAGGAAGTCCCGCAGACAGAGACCACGCCGTTCTACCCACGCTCGCCATATGGCGTATCCAAGGTCTACGGCCACTGGATCACCGTGAACTATCGTGAGTCCTACGACCTCTTCGCGACCTCCGGCATCCTCTTCAATCACGAAAGCCCACGTCGTGGGCTGGAGTTCGTCACCCGCAAGATCAGCCACGGTGTCGCTCTGATCCGCGAAGGCCGAACAGACAAGCTTGCCCTCGGCAACCTGGACGCGCAGCGCGACTGGGGTTTCGCCGGCGACTACGTTCGCGCGATGTGGCTCATGCTGCAGCAGGACGAGCCGACAGACTTCGTCGTCGCCACCGGCCGCACCCACACCGTCCGCCGCCTTTGCGAGATCGCTTTCGACGCAGCAGACCTCAATTGGGAAGATCACGTTGTCATCGACGAGCGCTTCATGCGCCCGGCCGAGGTGGACCTGCTCGTCGGCAATCCTGAGAAGGCCAGGCAGCTGTTGGGCTGGGAGCCGGAAGTATCGTTCGAGGACATGATCGCCGACATGGTCGCGTCCGACATCGACATGATCCGCAGCCAACCGCGCGGCATGTGGCCCACTCGCGCATACTAATCCGCAACCCCGCCACCTACGACATGATTGCAGAAGACCGCGTCGGCCAATTGACGCGGTCTTCCGGTTTTTGCGCTCGCGTTCGCGCGCACCTCAATGGAATATCAACGCCAAGGGCAACGTAACGCCGGAGGGTTCCGCATCCGCGCCCGCTGCCAGGATGAGTAGTCGGCCGCACCGTTTCTGTCATGACGGTAGCTTGCTCTCCTCTGGCACCTTGAGTAGTCGACCGCAGTGAAAGTGTCGGGAGCGGCAGGCCGCGCCGAATCCTGTCATTTCACGCCCGGAGGGCACCCGGCAGCGAGAATCTCCCCGGCCCGAAACAGACGAGTGCGGCCGCGCCCCAATCCCTTCCTCTGTCATCCTGAACGGAGTGAAGGATCCATTCCTCCTCGTATGGCTGCCTCAAACGGGTGGGAGATTTCTCACTGCGGTTCGAAATGACAGGGTTCGGGGATGGCTGTCGAATCGGACGGCTCGACAAGCGGGAACTGCCGGCCGCTCACTCCCCCTGTCCAGCATAAAGTTCCTGGCGCGGCAGACTGCCCCTTGTCCTGTCATCTCGAGCCGCAGTGACAGATCTCCCACCCGCCCGCCTCAGTCCAGATCGGAAGAGCACCCCCCTCAGCCGCAACGGGTCAATCGCTCGATCCACATTTCATTGACTGCTTGACAAAGGCGAACAGCCGTTCTACTATGTACGTACATTTGTTCGGCTCGTTTGTTCTAAGGTCAAGGAGTCACCGAAATGTCGCAGCAGATGACCCGCCAGATCGCTCTCATGACCATCTTCGCCACCTGCATTCTGATCGTAGCCCTGCTGGTCGGCTTCGGCCTCGGCGCGAACGCCGACGCCGCGCTCTCGCAGGCCGCACCGCTCGCCATCATTTGCGGCATCGCCGCCGCTGTCCTTCTGATCGAGCCGACCCGCTCGCGATAGTTATCGGTCGAGCAACGGCTAAGGCGGTACTTGAAAGGTGCGTGTGCAACATCGAACGCCACTGCATTTCCTACCGTGCGAACCGTCATAAACGCACCGCGCCGTCCTACGGCCAGCCAGCACACCGAGCAGCAGCCACACCACGAATGGCTGGTCAATCCGCCGAGTCGCCAATCGCCGTATATCAAGTCGAATGCGTGCGAAACACACAAGCGTTCCCTCAGACAATCGCCGCAGTCAAACACCGCTGCCTGAAGCTATGAGGGACCCAATGCCTCACATTCGCGCACACAATGACGTACGATGGACGCTCTTGCTAGTGGCGCTCGCGACCCTTTTGACTGCCGCCTGTGGAAGCAACACGCCCGGCAACCAATCAGCTCCAGCACCATCAATCCCGACCGGATCGAGCGCGGGCTCCACGCAAACCAGCGCCGCTGCCACCACGGAGCCAACATTCACCCAGAACGAGCCTCTGACGATCGACATCTCGTCGCAAGAGGATCCGCCGACCGATCCCGCAATGCTGGTCAGTTTCTCCGAGCTTGTCATCTCTGGCATAGTCACGGATTTCTTGCCGCCAATGTGGACAACCCCTGATGGCGTACGCCCTGAAAACGTGCTGGACAGAGCTGCGAATCCTGGAACCATCCTGACTCCAGTGGTGATTGAGCTCGATGCCGATCCGTACTTGGACGTTACTAACCAATTTGACGGCTCACATTCAGTCGTTATCTTTGTCGAAGGCGGAACGCTGGATGGTGTGACCATTCAACACAATGGCCGATACTTCCACTACGAGTCAGGTGATCACGTTGTCGTAGGGCTGATTCCCATAGATAGCCCATTTCCTGTCGCAGCCTACGGGCGAGCATTCACCTCTATGATCCCTGACGGCTTCAGCACAGCCTGGTTGCCGACCGCACGCTACGTCCTTGGGGGTGGCCTCGCGAAGAACGGTCCGATCGTCCTCAATCGAGACGAGTTCTTCGCTCAGCTGGATTCCGCTATCACGGACCGCACCTTGAACCCATAGGCAATCCACGCGACGACAAATGAATGCCCTTGTCGCACTTCAAATTCCTCGCAACTCACCCCGTCAACACACGACAAACCGCGTCGGCTGTGGCTCAATTGACGATGGTTCGCTGCGCGTGGTAGCGTCAGCGGGGCGTTTTACGGCTCGAATCGGAGCGTGGATCGTGAATCAACGCAAACTCAGACGCAACGATCGCCGCAGGATCAGGAGGCGCATAGCCTCGCCGTCCCGTGTGGAAGGCATGCCCGTCATTGCTCACTGAGGTATGGAGTTGAAGGAGTCCCGTTTCGATGTCAGACAAGCCCCAGGTCACGAAGACCGTCCTTGCCTATTCCGGCGGTCTGGATACCTCGATCATCATTCCCTGGCTGAAGGAGAACTACGGCGGCGAAGTCGTCGCGTTCGCAGCCGACGTCGGCCAGGAGGCTGAGCTCGACGGCCTCGAAGAGAAGGCCATCCAGAGCGGCGCGTCAAAACTGTACATCGCCGATCTCAAAGAAGAGTTCATCCGGGACTATGCCTTCCCGACTCTGCGTGCCGGTGCGCTTTATGAGCGCAAGTACCTGCTCGGCACCAGCTTCGCCCGCCCGGTCATCGCCGCCCACCAGGTCGCCGTCGCCAAGAAGGAAGGCGCGGATGCGCTGGCTCACGGCTGCACCGGCAAGGGCAACGATCAGGTGCGCTTTGAGCTAACCTATCAGGCGCTGGCACCCGAGATGGCCGTCATCGCACCGTGGCGCGAATGGGACATCCACTCCCGCGAGGACGCGATCGAGTACGCTCGCATGCACGAGATCCCCATCCGCCAGTCGAAAGAAAACATCTACTCCCGAGACCGCAACCTCTGGCACTTCTCCCACGAGGGCGGACAGCTCGAAGATCCCTGGCTGGAGCCACCGTCCGAGATCTTCGGAATCACGGTCGCTCCGGAGGATGCGCCCGACGCAGCGCAGGAGATCACGATCGGTTTCGAGCAGGGCACACCGATTTCAGTCGATGGTCAGGTTCTCGGTCCGGTCGAGATTGTCGATTTGCTGAACGAGCTGGGCGGCAAGCACGGCGTCGGTCGGATCGACCTCGTCGAGAACCGCCTCGTCGGCATGAAGAGCCGCGGCATCTACGAGCAGCCGGGTGCGACGATCCTCTCAGTCGCCCACAAGGAGCTTGAGTCGGTCACGCTCGATCGCCAGACACTGCATTACAAGGATCTGGTCGGCGAGCGCTATGCTGAGCTCGTCTACGACGGCCTCTGGTTCACGCCGCTGCGCGAGGCGATCGATGCCTTCGTCAACGTCACCCAGAAGCGCGTCACCGGGGATGTGCGTGTGAAGCTGTACAAGGGCAACACGATCGTCACCGGTCGCCGCTCGCCATACTCGCTCTACTCCGAGGACTTCGCGACCTTCGGAGCCAGCGCCGATTACGACCATGCCGACGCCGAGGGCTTCATCACCCTGTTCGGCCTGCCGCTCAAGATCACGGCGCTCAGCCCGTCGCCTGAGAACAGCAAGAGCTAGCACGCGTCTCAAACGCCGAGAGCATCAAAGGAGCCGGACCAATTGGTCCGGCTCCTTTGATGTTGCCATCGTGGTTGCCGAGTCGATTACTCGCGCTGGCGCGGATCGAGCGCGTCGCGCAGACCATCGCCGATCAGGTTGAACGCCAACACTGTCAGGAAGATCATGATGCCTGGCGAGATCGCGATGTGCGGATAGTTGCGCAGGAAGTCGCGACCATCAGACAACATGCTGCCCCAGGCCGGCGTCGGGCGCTGAATGCCGAAGCCGAGGAAGGACAGCGACGCTTCCAGCAGGATGACAATACCGACCGACAGGCTGGCCAGCACGATGACCGGACCCAAAACAGACGGGACGATGTGGCGGAAGATCACACGCCGGTCGGTCGCTCCCGCCGTCCGGGCAGCCAGCACGAATTCACGTTCACGCAAACTGAGAACGTCAGCGCGCACAACGCGGGCATATGACGCCCACGATGTCATGCCGATCACAATCACAACCGTCCACAGGCTCGGGCCGAGCACAGCAGCCAGAGTAATCAGCAAGATCAGCAGCGGGAACGCCAGAATAGCGTCGACAACACGCGATAGCAACGAATCAACCGTACCGCCGAAGTAGCCAGCGACTGCGCCGACGGTAATGCCAATGAGGAGCGAAATCGACGTCGCTGCCAGCGCGACGACGAAGGCCACGCGCGTCCCGCGGATAAGGCGGCTGAGAATATCCCGGCCGAGGTCATCCTGGCCGAGTGGATGTGCCCAGCTCGGGCCGGCACCGCGCTGCGCAGGTGCAATGGCTGTGTAGCTATACGGCTCGAAAACACCGGGAATAATCGCAATCACGCCGAGGATCGCGATAAACACGAGTGCAACAACACCCGGTTTGAACCGCTTGAATCGTCGCCAAGATCGCGATAGCTCACTGCGACGGTTCTTCTCTGCGTCGCGGATCCCGGCTTCTTCCAGGGTTTCGTTGGTAGAAGTGGTCGTCTCCATGGTCGTTTACTCCTGCTCGCTTCCTACTTGTTCAGCCGGATGCGCGGATCAATGACCGCGTAGAGAAGATCCGTCAGGATGTTTGCGAGGAGGACGAACACGGTTAGCAGGACGACGATCGCTTGCACAACCTGGAAGTCAAAGCGGTTGACTGAGTCGAGGAACAACGAGCCAAGTCCCGGCCAGGCAAAGATCGACTCAACAACGACCGAGCCGCTGATGAGGAATCCAGCCCGCACACCGAGGATCGTGATGATCGGCAGAAGCGCATTGCGAACTGCGTGCCCGACGATCACGGCGTACTCGGAGAGTCCCTTCGATCGCGCGGTCTTTACGTAGTCCTGCTCAAGGACTTCGAGCATCGTTCCGCGCATCATGCGCGTCAGGAGCGCCAGCTCGTTGAGTGACAACGCGAGGACCGGCAGGATATACGCTTTCCAGCCGCTCGAACCGAACGGCGGTAACCAGCCTAATTTGAGCGAGAAGAAGATGATTGACATCAGCGCGACCCAGAAGACAGGCAACGCCACGCCCGCGCTTGCGATCACCATGACAGCCGAGTCGTAGGCGGAATAGCGCTTAATTGCCGCCAACATTCCGGCTGGAATGGATATGATGATCGCTATGACGTACGCAATGAGGTTCAACTTCAGCGTGGGAATCGCGGCGCTGAAAATCATGCCGCTAACCGGCGAGCCACGTCGGACGATGGACTCACCCAGGTCGCCAGAAACGAAGTTCTTTAACCACGTGAAGTACTGCTCATACCACGGGCGATCCATGCCCCACTTGTGCAGGATAGCCGCGCGTTGCTCGGCCGACATCTGCACGTTGCCCTCGCCGAGCATCAGGTCAATCGGGTCGCCGGGTGCTGCCTGAAGGATCGCAAACGCGAAGAACGTGATGATAAATACCACCACGACCCCCTGCAGCAGTCGACGAATGATGTAGCTAACCATCGCGGCTCGTTCCAGTTCCCGTTAACTCGGCAAGCTGCCGGAATCGCGTGCAGCGACTCCGACAGCTAACCGGTGAGATCAGATCAGGCCTCTTCGATCCACATCTTGTAGGCCATGTTGTAGACTTGGCTACCCGAGAGCAGCGGCTCTTCTGGCAGACCCTTCACCCGAGTGGTGAAGAACACGAACCAGTCCCAATACTGCACGAACAGAATCGGCACATCTTCGCAGAAGATCTCCTGGACGCGCTTGTAGATCACCTTGCGCTTCTCAGGATCTGGCTCGGCCAGTCCATCTTCAAGCAGCTGATCCATCTCCGGGTTGGAGTAGTGCGTGCCAAGAGACACGCCAGACCAATCGGAGTGCATCACCGCGGTGGCATCCGGGTCGCCACCAGAACCGCCCCACGTCCAGTTGTGCATACCCATCTGGAGCTTGTTGGAACGGACATCTTCAGTCATGGCAGTCGATTCGACAATGTCAAACTTCCCACCGACCTGGGTGACCCACTGCTGGAACGCCTCGACGATCGGACGCCGTGCCTGATCGCCCGAGATCATGCCGCACTTCCACTCCAGCCGAACGCCATCCTTTTCACGGACGCCGTCGCTGCCCATGGTCCAGCCGGCCTCGTCCAGCATCTGGTTGGCCGTATCCGGGTCGTAGTCGTACTTCATGACATCGGTGTCGTCGTGATAATACGCGACTGCCGGCGACAGGTTGGTCGTGGCTTTCACTGCCAGCCCGCGCCAGATGTCGTTCACGATCGTGTCCCGATCCAGGGCAAACATCATCGCTTGGCGAACGACCTTGTCCTTGAACTGATCGCTCGTCGTGTTGATCTGGAAGTTGTTGCAGGCAGTGCTTGACGTGATCGAGACATAGAAATTGCCGCTGTCGCGCAGGCGGATGTTGTCATCCGTGTTGAGCGACCAGACCGACGAATCGGCCTCACCAGTTTCCAGCGCAATCGCGCGCACCGATGGCTCCGGAACGGTGTTCAGGCGATAGCCATCAAGGAGCGGGCGACCACGAAAGTGATCCTCGAACGCCTCGAGTTCAACGAACGATGCAGGATCGTAGTCCTTCATCTTGAACGGACCGGTACCAACCGGGTTCGTGCTGTACTCGGCATCGCCGATCGGCTCGTGAACGTGCTTCGGAACGATGAACGACGAACCGGCCTTGGTGAGGAACGCAGCATTCGGCGCGTCAAGGCTGACGACAACGGTCATGTCATCCGGTGCCTCAACGCTGGTTATGCCAACAAAGCGGCTACCGGTCGTCATCGCGTTGTCCGGATTGCCGTAGTATTCGAAGGTGTACACAACATCCTCAGCCGAGAACGTCTCACCATCATGGAACGGGACATCGGATCGCAGCTTGAATGTGTAGACGGTGCCGTCATCGCTGATCTCATACGACTCGGCGAGCGTCGGCTGATACTCGAACCACGGGTCCATTTCGGTAAGTGCGTTATGGATCTGCGTGATGCAGGCCCAGTTGACCGTCGGACCGATGTAGTCCGGGCTCAGGCCATCGACGCCCTCGTGGCCCATCACAATCAGCATGCCGCCTTGCTTGCCTTCGCCACCGGTGGATTCGGTCGCCTCGGCTGCAGGCTCCTCGGTCGCCTCGGCTGCAGGCTCCTCGGTCGCTTCGGCTGCCGGCTCTTCGGTTGCCTCGCCGCTGGTATCGGCAGTCGGCTCGGCGGCATCAGCGGTCGTCGCTGTTGCTGCCGGCGTATCGTCATCGTCGTCACCACCGCAAGCGGAGAGCACCGAGCCGGCCAACGGCAAGGCAGCACCCATGACGACGGCGCGTTTCAAAAACCCGCGGCGCGAGGTCGGTCCCACGCGCTCAAGCAAATCGGACATGCGTGTTAGTCGATCCACGCTCAATCACCCCTCCTGAGAATGTCCAACGGTTCGTGTCGTTCGGTTGGTTCGTCACCTGTTGCAACCGAGAAGAGATTGACTGCCGGGCACCTCCCCTCTGCCGTCCCCTTAGAAGTGGAAGATCTCCCTACGGTCTCTCCCTGTGTGCGTCGAATACTTGTCGTCACATTCGTATGACGCCAAGCTCCCCCTCGACCACGACCTGTGTACCAAATTGCTCAGAGAGCTTCTGGAACCGATTGAGGATACCAGTTGCAACCGCCCCAGTTGCAAGGCGCGGTCGCCCTCGCTGGTGGGTTGCCTCACCAAGCCCGAGCCAAACTGGATAGATCGTTATCTCTCTGAGGGTCGATCCGTCCCAGTGACAGACCGGGACGATCGTCTCCCAGTAGCGCTGATCGGCCGGGAATCCCTTAGTGTCGCCCTCGGATCGCTGCGCGTAGACCTGTCCAGGTGTCGTCGTCGGCTCAATCCGAAATGTCTCATACGAATCCGACGGCAGCTTGTACGTCAGCTCGTTCTGGCCAACGAAGTTGCCGAGGCTGTAGAACACCGGCTTGCCGTCGATGATCTCGACGCCGCGCAGCAGATGCGGACCGTGGCCAACCACGACGTCTGCGCCGGCCGCGATGACGCTGCGGGCAAATGCTCGGATGAAGTCGGCCGGCTCCTCCTTCGTCTTGCCTTGTTCGTGCGCATGAATGCTGGCAACCACAAGGTCAGATCGACCGGCAGCTTCGGCAACCCAGGCGCAGATCTCATCCAGATCGCGCTGGTTCGGTGCCGTCTCAATCCGCGTCGAGTCACCGGCGCGGAAGTTGGCATCGAGGAACGGCAGGATGTCTTCGGATGCTGGTGGGAAGCCGAACCCCAGCCGGATGCGATCCAGACGGCGTTCCTCGAGCCCGAGGTTGGTGACGACACGGCGCAACGCCGCCAGATCGTCCTCTGGAACGATATACGTCGTGGAGTAGCGCAGCGGGTTGATTCCGGGACGCCCGGCCATGTCGGGCCGCTGGACGCTCGCTTGCTGCCCCTTGCCAAACGTCGAGGCACAGGCCACCAATCCGACCGACCCGGCGCTCGTGTCCAGATAGGCAGGCATGCGCGCTTCGCCCAGATTGCGGCCTATGCCTGCCCAGACAATGTCATGTGCGTTGAGGATGTCGATCGTCGTCAGCAGGCCCGACACACCATAGTTCAGGCTGTGATTGTTCGGCATGGCAAAGAGATTGATTCCGGCGGCCACCAACTCATCAATCACCCACTCATGCGCCCCGAGGTGCGAGCCCCCGCTGTCTTCGACGGGATAGCCCTCAAAGTTGTTGGGCAACGACTCCAGATTGGTAAAGGAGACGTCGCTCTCCCGGAGAACCTGCAGCAACGCTTGCGTTGGCTCATCCTGATACACGCTGATGCTGCGGGCGATCAGGCTATCACCCGTCAGCGCCATGCGCAGCGCCTGTTGTTCGGTCATCCAGCGTTTTCCCCTCAGTCTGGCCGATGAACTGGCGCGGAATCAGCAACCAGGAACCGTGCCCTTGCCGCCGATTTCCCGTCCAACAGCACAAAAATGCCTGGGGTCGCGTTACCGCGTCCCCAGGCTGGTGACGATAAACCGGAATTTAGTCCTCGTCAATCCACAGCTTGTTGGCCATGTTGTAGATCTGGCTGCCGGCTAGCAGCGGCTCCTCCGGCAGGCCCTTCACACGCGTCGTGAAGAAGACGAACCAGTCCCAGAACTGAATGTAGAGGATCGGCACGTCTTCGCAGAAGATCTCCTGCACACGCTTGTAGATGACCTTGCGCTTCTCCGGATCCGGCTCCGCGAGGCCATCCTCCAGCAGCTGGTCCATCTCCGGGTTTGAGTAATAGGTACCAACCGACGGGCCCGACCAGTCCGAGTGCAATACGGCGGTCGCGTCCGGGTCGCCACCGTCGCCGCCGTACGTCCAGTTGTAGAGCGCCATCTGATTCTTGTGCTCACGCACCGAACCGATGATGTCAGTCGTTTCGATGATGTCCATCTTGCAGCCAATCTGGCTGACCCACTGCTGGACGGCCTCAGCGATTGGGCGGCGTGCCTGATCGCCCGAGATGATGCCGCAATTCCACTGCAGCTTGATGCCATCCTTCTCGCGGATGCCATCACCGCCAACAGTCCAGCCGGCCGCATCCAGCGCGGCAGCTGCCTTGTCGAGATCATAGTCGTACTTGGCCACATCCGTGTCGTCGTGGTAGTACGCCAGCGCCGGGGACAAGTTCGTTGTCGCTTTCACTGCCAGTCCGCGCCAGATGTCATTGACGATCGAATCACGGTCAACGGCATACATCAGCGCCTGGCGGACAGCTTTGTCCTTGAACTGATCCGAAGAGCAGTCCATCGGCATGTGGTTCACCGCCGTGCTGGACGTGATCGACGTCCAGTACTCACCACTGTCGCGCAGCCGAATATTGTCGTCCGTGCTGAGGGACCAGACCGACGAATCCGCCTCGCCCGTCTCCAGCGCGATCGCGCGCACCGACGGCTCCGGCACGGTATTCAGGCGGTAGGCATCGAGGTATGGGCGGCCACGGAAGTGGTCGTCGAACGCCACCATCTCGACAAACGACGCCGGGTCGTATTCCGAGAGCTTGAACGCGCCAGTTCCGATCGGCTGGCGGCTGTACTCCTCGTCGCCAATCGGCTCGTGGATGTGCTTCGGCACGATGAAGCCGGAGGCTCCCTGCGTCAGGAACGCCGCGTTCGGCGTCTTCAGATTGATGACGACAGTGTTGTCATCCGGCGCGTCGACAGTGTCGATCGAGATGAAGTTGCTGCCGGTCGTCATGGCGTTGTCGGGGTTCGCGTAGTACTCCAGCGTGTACTTCACATCGGCCGACGAGAAGATCTCGCCGTCGTGGAACGGCACGTCCGGATGCAGCTTGAAGGTGTAGATCAGGCCATCGTCGCTGATCTCGTAGGAGTCTGCGAGGATCGGCTGATACTCGAACCACGCATCCATCTCCACCATGGCGTTGTGGATCTGGGTAATGCAGGCCCAGTTCACCGTCGGGCCGATGTAGTCCGGGCTGAGGCCATCGACGCCCTCGTGACCCATGACGATCAGCTTGCCGCCCTGCTTCGGTTCACCCGCTGCGCCGCCGGTTGATTCGGTTGCTTCCGCTTCGGGCTCCTCAGTCGCCTCGGACGAGCTGCCCTCAGTCGCCTCCGCTTCTGGCTCTTCGGTTGCTTCGCCGCCGCTGGTATCAGCAGTTGCGTCGCTCGATGCAGCCGTCGTCGCCGTTGCTGCCGGCGTGTCGTCGTCATCATCCCCGCCGCATGCGCTCAGCACCGAGCCGGCAAGTGGCAGCGCTGCGCCCATAATCGCAGCGCGCTTCAGGAATCCGCGGCGCGATGTGGCACCGACGCGATCCAGAAGTTCAGTCATGTTCTGCAATCGATCCAAGCTATTCCACCTGTTCTGCGTATCGCTCACATTTCGACGTTCATGGTTTGAACGGAAAAACACCAGACCAGATCAGCCGCTAAGCCCCTCCCCACGACCACATCGGAACGTCGACATTATTCTCGATCTCCGGTGTTGGGTCTTCAGCGCCACATCCCACCCCCCGCACATGATCAGCCTTACACGGCTGCTGGCTCGAGATCGTGTCGCCTCGTCGTTCGCACATTCGTTGGAACTATCATCACACAAACAGAACCCGGGGTGCGTTGCCGCATCCCCGGGCTTCGAACATCCGGTGGCTACCTCAGCCTTCGTCGATCCACATCTTCCAGGCAGTGTTGTAGATCTGGCTGCCGGACAGCAGCGGTTCGTCAGGCAGACCCTTCACGCGGGTGGTGAAGAAGACGAACCAGTCCCAGAACTGGATGAAGAGAATCGGCACATCTTCGCAGAAGATCTCCTGCACCTGTTTGTAGATGACTTTGCGCTTGTCCGGGTCCGGCTCGGCAAGACCCTGCTCAAGCAGCGTGTCCATGTCAGGATTCGAGTAGTAGGTGCCGACCGTTGGCCCGGACCAGTCCGAGTGCAGCGTCGACGTCGGATCGGGATCGCCGCCTGAGCCACCATAGGTCCAGTTGTAGAGGCTCATCTGGTTAATGTGATCACGCATCGACTGGATGTTGCTCGTCGATTCCACGATCTCCATTTTGCAGCCAATCTGGCTGAACCACTGCTGGGCCGCTTCAGCGATCGGACGCCGTGCCTGATCGCCGGAGATGATCGCGCACGACCATTCGAGCCGGACGCCATCCTTCTCACGAATGCCGTCGGCCCCCGCAGTCCAACCCGCCTCGTCAAGAACTTGCGCAGCCTTCTCGAGGTCGTATTCGTATTTGGCCACATCCGTGTCATCGTGATAGAAGGCCAGCGCCGGCGAGAAGTTGGTGGTCGCCTTTACGGCCAGCCCGCGCCAGATGTCGTTCACCACCGAATCGCGATCCAGTGCGTACATCAGCGCCTGCCGGACGGCCTTGTCCTTGAACTGATCAGACGTGCAGTCCATCGGCATGTGGTTCACCGCCGTGCTGGAGGTGATCGACGTCCAGTATTCGCCGCTGTCGCGTAGCCGAATGTTGTCGTCCGTGCTGAGGGACCAGACCGACGAATCCGCCTCGCCCGTCTCCAGCGCAATTGCACGCACCGACGGCTCCGGCACCGTGTTCAGGCGGTAGGCATCCAGGTATGGACGACCACGGAAGTGATCTTCGAACGCCACCATCTCGACATGTGAAGCAGGATCGTAATCTGACAGCTTGAACGCGCCTGTGCCAATCGGCTGGCGGCTGTATTCCTCATCACCAATCGGCTCGTGGATGTGCTTCGGCACGATGAACGCCGACGCGCCCTGCGTCAGGAACGCCGCGTTCGGCGACTTTAGGTTGATCACGACCGTTGCATCGTCCGGTGTCTCCACCGAGTCGATCGAGACGAAGTCGCTACCAGTCGTCATCGCGTTGTCAGGATTGCCGTAGTAGTCCATTGTGTACTTGACGTCCGCCGACGAGAACGGTTCGCCGTCCTGGAACGGCACGTCCGGATGCAGCTTGAAGGTGTAGACCATGCCGTCATCGCTAATCTCGTAGGAGTCAGCAAGCGTCGGCTGGTATTCGAACCACGGGTCCATCTCAACCAGGGCGTTGTGAATCTGGCAGATGCAGGCCCAGTTGACTGTCGGGCCAGTGTAATCCGGGCTGAGGCCATCAACACCCTCATGGCCCATGACGATCAGCTTGCCACCCTGCTTCGGCTCACCGGAAGCCCCACTTGTGGCCTCGGTCGCCTCTGGCGCGGCAGCTGTCGGCGACGCCTCTTCCTCAGGCGCTTCAGTGGCTTCAGCTGCAGGTGTCGAGCCACCACCGGAAGGCCTCGGCGTCGGAATCGTCGTACGCGCCGGCATGGTTGATGTCGGACGCGCAGCGTTGCTCGACGAGTCTGACGAACTGTCGTCATCGCTATCGCCGCCGCAGGCACTCAGCACTGACCCCACGACCGGCAACGCTGCGCCCATTACGACGGCCCTCTTGAGGAAGGATCGTCGCGATGACGGCTTGATGCCGTTCAACACATCCTCTAATCTCGACAATCGATCCATCGAGTTTCTCTCCCTGCTCCAACTCTTGTCGAGGCCAACAAAACCGTCCTCGCCTGCGGGTCCGCAATGAACGACTTACGTGTATCTACGTTCTCATTCCATGTTCGGGCTCTTGATGGAACAAACCATCAGCAGCATCGCCGCAGGAGCGAACGCAGAATCCCGGGCTCACGCCCATATAGCCGTTCAGGCATTACCGTCGAACAAGCGCAGGATAGCACTATTTGAGTACGCCGCACAGAGCAAGGCGGGGTGCGCTAATCAACTTCAGGATCTGGCGAACGACCGTCAAGACGCATCCAGCCACGCATGCGCTGGCTGATGCGCTCGGCTGGCTCATCGACGATCTGCGTTTTCACGAGCGACCACGTGTTGTGATCGGTCCGATAGATCGAGCGCGTGCCTCGCCGATCCAGGAACGCGAACAGCTCCCCATACTGCAACTGGAACCAGTTGTGGCTCAGCCGCGGCAGGTTCTGGCCCCGCTCGCCATCCGGTGTGAGCTCGACTGCATGCAGGTAGAGTGGATGATAAGCACCGTCGATCTCCTCGTTGTCGATGTAGATCTCACGCGCCACAACCAGGCCGGGGTGATCGAGAATCATGTTAACGACGACAGCATAGTATTCAGGGTATCGAGCGGGCTTCTCGCGTGGCGTCAGCTTGCCGTCAGCGCTCTTCGTGAATCCGGGGTTGGGGACATTGCTCAGCACTGCCTGGATCGCAGCCTCCGGATCGTCTCGCAGCATCTGGCCCAGCTTCAGTCGCACCTTGCCGCCCGGAGTCGTGAGGTGCGGCCCGTCGTCCTCAGTGACCATCAACATGCCGAACTCGTTCGCCGGCTGAAACCCGAACGCCTTGCCGGAAAACCGCCGGGTGATGACAAACCGATCCCAGCCGTTCTCAGGATGAAACACCGGGATTACATCAATGCCGGACGAGAGGAACCGGTGCGCGACAATTTCGTTCGCGACAACCCAGGCTAGCGCGTACGACAAGCGATCCGGAGTGGCAGTGACGAACGTTTCCGGCGTGATGTCCGGCCCCATCTTCGTCTGTGGCAGGTCGGCATGATTCCTGATCGCCGTATCAACGCGGTCCCGAATTGAAGTGGTTATCGTCACGCTGTCGCCCTCACGTAGCTACGAGAAATCCCAGTCACATCGCACTCACAACTCCGGCGGAGTCTACCAGAGCGCTTGAATCCTCAGTCCGGTAATCGGTACCGGCTGGATTCGGAAACGCGTTCCTGATCGTACGGTTCTGCGTCCTCGGCAACCGCAGATCCAGACATCACTAGCCCCTCAGACACCATCGCATCCAGCATGCTGGCGATTCGCGTCGCATGTGGCCGGTGTGCGCCGTCAGGCATCAAACGCTCGATCTCGGCTATTGACGCGCCCCGCCCATCAGTGTTGCGCAAGATGTCGAGGATCCGTCCTCGCACGTAGCGGTTCGTCGTCTCGAACCGTGGCTCCGACGCGGTCCTGCGGCGCGGCTGTTCGGTGAGAATGCCCGCTATCGTGGGGCGTGCCTGACAATCCGCTGCCAGCGGGCAGATGTCGCAGCGCACGGCTCTGGCGCGGCAGATCGTTGCGCCGAGCTCCATCAGCGCCTGATTCCACTCGTATCCGTCGCCTGCTGGCACGACGTGCTGAGCGATCGCTTCCAGCTCTCGCGCAGTCATCTGCGGATCCGGCACATCCGGTCCGGCGATGACGCGATGCAGTACGCGGCGGATGTTCGTATCAATGAAGCCAACGTCCTGCCGGTAGGCAAAGCAGGCGATCGCACCTGCCGTATACGGCCCGATCCCCGGCAGCTTCTTCAGCTCATCGACGCACGCCGGCAACGTCCCGCCGTACTCGTCCATGACCGCGCGCGCCGTTCGATGCAGTCCCAGCGCCCGACGGTTGTAGCCCAGCCCGGCCCACGCTCGAATCACCTCGCTGGGCGGGGCATCTGCCAGCGCGGCGATGTCCGGAAACAGAGCCAGGAACTCATGATACTTCGGCACCACGCGGTCAACCTGCGTTTGCTGAAGCATGACCTCGGACACGAGAATTCGATACGGATCGTGGGTGTCTCGCCAGGGCAGCTTGCGGTGCGCGGAGCGATACCAGGTGAGCAGGCGCTGGCGCACGGACTCGTCGTGAAAAGGCGTCAGATTCATCCTGTAAGTGTACGGTGGCCAACCAGCGCGATGCGATCGAGTATGATGCCGCACCAGCTCGCCACTGGACGAGAAGGGATCGATTCATGAGTGACATCAAGCGACTACGCGTCGGCCTTATCGGCGCCGGCACGATCGCGTTCAGCGCGCACCTCCCCGCGATCCGCCGACTGCACGATCAGGTTGAGCTGGTTGCGGTGGCCGACGTTCGCGCCGATAACGCCCAGCGCGCGGCAAACGAGTTCGGCGCGCAACAGCACTACACCGACTATCACGAGCTTCTCGCACGCGGTGATCTCGATATGGTCGACATCTGCACACCCGAATTCCTCCACGCTGAGCAGACCGAGGCCGCGGCAGCCGCAGGCTTGCACGTATTCTGCGAGAAGCCGATGGCGGCAACTGTCGCGGAGGCGGATCGGATGATCGACGCCTGCAAGCGTGCCGGAGTCCGTCTAATGATCGGCCACTCGCGCCGATTCACCGGTCGCTATCAGCAGATTCGCGCCGCCATTGATCGCGGCGATATCGGCGACGTGCGTTACGTCCGCGAAAACGAGCGCCGCCCACGCTCGATGTACGACAGCCTCAACCTCGGAACCGGCTACTGGAATCCGGAGGCCGATCGTCCGTGGCTCACGATGTCGAGGTACTCGCAGGGTGCTGCGCTGACCAACGCTGTCCACGAAACAGATCTCGCCCGCTGGTTCGTTGGCAGTCGGCCCGTCTCCGTCTTCGCCGAAGCGCGCATCACCGAAGACGGCGCTGAGGTGCCCGATATGCTGTCGTACACCATCACATTCGAGAACGGCGCGATCGCGGCTGCCGAAGTCGTCAACCAGCTACCGCGCGGCTATGCGTACTTCCATATGATGGAGGTCCTCGGAACCGGCGGACGCATTCGCGCAACTGACCCGCTCATGGCACCGCTCACCGCAGCTGACGACGTTGGCCTCTCGCAACCGCTGAATTTCGATACGCTCCTGCACGTCGACTCCGCCTACGCCACCGAGCTGGCCGGATTCATCAAAGCCATTCGCGAGGACAGCCCGGTACCGATGCCGGCCGAAGAAGCGCGCGGGGCAATCGAGCTATCTGTCGCAGCAGTCCGTTCGAGCCAGACCGGCCAACCAGTCGCGTTGCCGCTCAACGAAAAGAACGATGAGGTGTCGCATGAGTCAGTCGGGTGAGTGGATGATCCTTGGTGACACAAGCATCGCCAACTTGCTACGCCATGCCACCGGCTACGTCAACGCGGATCAGCCCATAACCATCACGACCGACGCCGGCGACGCTCCTGTCGGAGCAATCGGCGTTGGCCCGTCGGTTTACGCATCGACCGTGCAGCACGTTGTCCCCTACTTCAACGCCTTCGAAGCGATCGACGACGTCCAGCGCGCCATCGCCGGCGGCTCAGTTGGCAAGGTCTACGGTTGCTACGCCAGCATGCGCGTGCCACGTGGCACATCGCCGGATGCCCTCGTGGCTGGTGCAGTCGGACCGATCCTCGCCGTCTGCCGCGATCTCCTGCCGCAGCCGGTCGCACGTGTGTGGGCCAGACGCGCGGCGCTCTTCGCGCCGGACGACGCCTGGTTCATCACGCTCCGCCTCGCCGACGAGACGATCGTAACCATCGAGGCGCTGGCGTCCGGCACCGCCTCGTCGCGGGAGATCCTGATCGAGGTCACCGGCTCGGAGCGCGTGCTGCGGGCAGAACCAACCGCGCAGGGCATCCGTGTCGAGCCGCTCGCACGCGAGCCGATGATCTGGCCATGGTGGGAGGACCTCGCCGAACGCTTCCTCGCCCTCGTCAACCGCCGCGCCGCGACACAGCAGTGGCTGAACGGCGACGACCTGCGAGCGGTCTGGCAAGCAGCCCACCGCTCAGCCGTCTCCGGCGAGCCTGTGGAACTGAATCCCCGTTCGTGACGGCGAGGATGACTCAGATCGAGGGTGCGCGAGAGCGCTCCAACACGTTGCGCACCCTACGCCGCCAGAAACTCCCGAACCATTTCCATCGCCCGCGCCACATGCTCCGGGTCACCGCTATCAAGCCAGTTTATGCCCTCGAAGCGCCTGAACCACGTCTCTTGATGACGCACATACGAGTGCACCATGATCTGCGTCTGCCGGATCGCCTCGTCAAGCGACAACGATCCTTCGAGCATGGCCAGCGCCTCACGATACCCGTGCGCGCTCATTGACGGCGTCTCAGCTGTAACCCCGCGATCGGCCAGACGGCGCACCTCATCCAGCCAGCCCGCCTCGTGCATCTCGCGAACACGCTGGTCGATACGCGCGTACAGCTCATCTCGGTCACGACGCAGACCGATTAGAAAGAATTGCCACGGCGGCGGAACACTCGCGCTGACCTCGCTCATCGGGCGGCCCAGGACCTCATACACCTCCAGCGCGCGGATCATGCGGCGTCGATTGTCCGGTCCGATTCGTTCCGCCGAGCATGGGTCGACATCCCGGAGCCGTGCGAACAGCACATCGGTTGCTTCTTGCTCCAGACGTGCGCGCAATGCCTCGTTTGGCGCGACAGGCGGCGGTCGCCAGCCTTCAATCAAACCGCGAAGGTACTGCGGTGTCCCGCCGGTGACGATCGGCACGTGCCCTCGGCGCGCAACATCCTCAATCGCCGTATACGCCAGATCGAGAAACGAACCGAGTGAGAACTGCTCCGTCGGCTCGAGGATATCGATCAGGTGATGCGGAACGCGCTCACGCTCCGCGACCGACGGTTTGGCTGTGCCAATATCCATCCCGCGGTAGAAGTACCGCGAGTCAGCATTGACAACTTCTCCGCAAGACAATTCGGCCAGACGCAGCGCAAGATCGGTCTTGCCAGTCGCCGTTGCGCCAAGGACGACAATCACGCGTAGCCCTGGCGTAAGATTCCGTCCATTGTCCACGTCAGCGCTGGTTACTAGACTGTTGCCGCCTGACTCCATGAATTCGCGCCCGTTCCTGGTTTGATCTACCTGACAGCGCGATGAGCCCTGAATCTGGACGTGCCTGTGTCATCACGCATTCGGCAGATCGTTGTCATTGGGTCGGTCGCCGTCCTCGCGCTGGCTATCATCTTCGTCACGCAGCTCATCATCGTTCGAGCACTGGATAGCGCCGCCGACTCGGCTGGTGAGAGTGTCTACTTCGCCGTTGAACCTGACGAGTCGGTCGATTCTATCGCCGACCGGCTGCAGGACGCCGGGCTGATCCGCTCGCCAACCTATTTCCGCTTCCGCGTCCGCATCGCCGGTCTCGGTGGCGACATCATCGCCGGTCGCTATCGAATCGATCCGGCCATGTCGACGACGCAGATTATCCACCTGATTACGTCGCGTGATGCCGCGCTCGCGCAGGAGATTCAGGTGCGGTTCATCGAAGGTTGGCGCACCGAGCAGTATGCCGAAGCGCTTGTCGATGCTGGCGTGATCGCATCGGCAGACGACTTCATGGCCGCCACCCGCGAACAGCGCTGGAACGATGAGTTCTCGTTCCTGCACACACGCCCGAGCGGCGTTGCGCTGGAGGGGTACCTGTTTCCTGACACCTACAACTTCCGTGTCGATTCCGCGCCTGAAGATATTTTGACCACCTTGCTCACCACATTTCAGGAGCGTGTCAGCCCCGAGAGCATCACCGAAACGGAGCAGATGGGCATCACGCTCCACCAGGTCATCACGATTGCGTCGATTGTTGAACGGGAGGCTGTCCTGCCCGAGGAGCGCCCGATCATCGCCTCGGTCTACTACAACAGGCTCCGCGAGGGAATGCCGCTGCAGGCCGATCCGACGGTGCAGTACGAGCTCGGCACGTCCGGCAACTGGTGGCCGGAGCTGACGCCGGAAGACATCCAGCAGAACGGCCGCTACAACACCTATCTCAATCCAGACCTACCTCCCGGGCCGATCTGCAATCCCAGCCTGGCGTCGATCGAGGCGGCCCTGCGACCCGCGCAGACCGACTACCTGTTCTTTGTCGCTCGTGGCGATGGCTCACATGCCTTCGCGAACACCGCCGAAGAACATCAGCGCAATGTGGATGAGTATGTGAGAGGGCAGTGAATCGATGTCAAACCTGCAACGCGTCGGTCTGATCGGCGATCCGGTTGAGCATTCGCTCTCGCCGGCATTCCAGCAACCTGCATTCGATGCCCTCGGACTGAACGTCCGCTACGAGCTCTGGCCGACACCAGCCGCAGACCTCAGCGAGCGATTCGCCGACCTGCGCACTGGTGAAGCTCTTGGCGCAAACGTCACTGTGCCGCACAAAGAGGCGGCGTTCGCGGCGATGGACGAATTGAGCGATCGCGCGCGCCGTGCCGGTGCGGTCAACACGATTGTCCCCCGGGCCGGTTCGCTCTATGGCGACAACACCGACATCCACGGCTTCCTCGTCCCGCTCGTCGAGCGTGGCACCGAATTCCCCACGCTGGACGCCGTTATCCTCGGTGCTGGCGGCGCGGCGCGCGGCATTGTCGTCGCTCTGCTAGACGCCGGTGTGCGGTCAGTTCATGTCGTCAATCGGACGGTTGAACGTGCCGAACGACTCGCTGCCCAGCTCGACGACACGCGCATCATTCCGGCACCACTGTCCAACGCCATGGCCGCCGTCACGAACACTGGCTTGATCGTGAACGCGACAGCCATCGGCTGGGACGGCAATGCGCTGCCAATTGAGGAGTCGGTTCTGCGAGCGGCCCCGACAGCAGCGCTGGCCTACGACCTGACCTACCGCGAGACACCGTTCCTCCGCGCTGCCCGCGAAGCCGGGCTCGCAACGCTCGACGGTCTGCCGATGCTCGTCCACCAGGGTGCGAAGTCGTTTGAGCTCTGGACCGGGCAGCCCGCGCCCGTAGAAGTCATGTGGGAAGCAGCTGTCTCTGCCCGCGCGGAACGTGGCGGCTAGCGATCGGATGTCGTGCGACTGGCCCCGCCGACGATCCAGGCGACAAGCGCTCCGGCTAACGTGCACAATCCGTTCACGACATCGTTGTTGAGTCCGGGAACGCCACCGACGTGATCAGTCGCTGTTCCACATCGGTGAACCTTCGATTCGGTCGCCACGCCGCAGGCAGGACAGTACCGCTTCTCCTGCACCAGCTCGCCGAGCACGCTATCGACCAGTGACCCGGCGATGCCACCGGCGATAACCGCAGCGCTCGGCCGGACGGTATCGCGGCCCCGGCTGTCTCCCGCCAGATGCACCAGACCGATGAGTCCGGCACCCAGCAGCGATCCCAGCGTCCCGCGCCACGTCACAGCGCCCGACGTTCCGGCAGGTACGACAGCACGCGATAGCACCATGCGCGGCAGCGATTCGGATGTTCGGCCAATCTCAGTCGCCCAGGTGTCGGCGGTCGCCGCCGCCAGCGAACCCGCCGCCAACGTCAGTCCGCTACGCCGCGACAGCAGCGCTGCACATGCCGCGACCCCGCCGTTCGCCGCCACCTGAACAGCATCGCGACGACTCCCGCGCGCCGCCAGCTCCGTTCCGGCGCGGCGCTGCGAGAGTGCGCTCGACGACACGAAGAACGCGCCAAGCACAGCCGCACCGCGCCACCCGCAGCGAGCGAGTACGGCAGACCCAACGCCACTGGCCGCCAGCGCTCCGTCCGTCGATAGCGCACCCGCCCTGTGCCCCGCAACACTGATTGCAGCCGACAGCGCTACCGCGGCGGCAGGGCGCAGCCCCATCTGACCCTACCCCTTCGGCTGCCGCGGACGCTTCATCAGCAGATACTCGTCCTCGCGAACTTCGAATATCCAGCCTTCAACCTCGGCGAGCGCCGGAGAGCTTATCTCTGAATAGTGGATCAGCACGGTATGACCGTCGACCTCTTCCTCATCGGTAGAGTTCATCGCGAACGGATGACGAGGACTGCCAACGACCATCCGTGGTCCGCCGACGTTTTCAACCGCCTCAGTAATAAGCCGCAACGCCTCTGCTTCGTCCAGCATCTCGCCTCCTCCGGCTGCCAGCAGGTACCTCAACAGTGCAATGCTATACTCTCGAGGGCCCCGTAGCTCAGCGGTAGAGCAGTGGACTTTTAATCCATGGGTCCTGGGTTCGAATCCCAGCGGGGTCACGCCGGTCCTCCGGTTATCCTTCTTATTTCCCAATGGCACCTGATGTTCGTGAGCGACTGGCGGTTCGCCGGTCGCACATCGTCGTACCGACCATCCGAAGGAAGCCGAGGACGCCATGGAAATTCCGATCCAGATTGCCATTGCCGACTACCTGAGGGATCTGGCGCGCTGGCGCGAAGGACGCGCCGAGGAATACGACCGCGACCCGCGCAATCTGCGCTCGGCGGCGGGTCTCGTCGAGTTGGCCGACTACATCCAGTCACTACCGGATGATGACACCCGACTTTCCGAACTGACGCGCCTGGCAGTCCACGGCGCGCGCTTCGAGCCTGGGCAGCAGGCCCATTTCGCGATGGCTCGCTTTCGCTTCCACGAAGAACACGCGACGACCTCAGCGTTCCTCGATCGCATTGTCGAGCTGCAGCAGCTCGATACCAGCGAAGACGGAAACTTCGGCGGGCGCTTCGCCGAGGGGGACGAGCCATGGCGCAACTCAGAACGATCCTGAAGCCAAAATCAGTGTGCGATTCGGCCATGAGGATGTCTCGCGATGCCGGAAACGGCACATCGCGCTACAATGCCACGGTTCAGTCCGGATCGGCGAGACGATTTCGGGCACCCAGAGCGACCGGATGCAATCCTGCAAATGTGAGGAGCTCAAACGATGGCTCGCCCGGTGGATCCCCTCGATCGCGCAATCATCAAGCGGTTGCAGATCGACGGGCGCATGTCGAGCGCCGAGATTGCCCGACAGCTCGGCGTCGCCGAGCGAACTGTTCGTGCGCGAATTGATCGGCTAGTCAGCGACAACGTCATTCGCCTTGTCGCTTCAATCGTTCCATCGACCGTCGGTTATGCCGTTACGGCCGACGTCTTCCTTGAGGTCGAATCCGGCCTGATCCAGAGCGTCGCTGACCTCATCGCGCTGAAACCCGAGGTCGGCTACATCGGCCTGACGACCGGTGACCGGGACATCAGCCTGCAAATCCACGCCGAGTCTGTCGAGCAGCTCTACGACTTCGTCACGAACGAGCTCGGCACGATGCCCGGAGTGGTCAGGACCAACACGTTCATCATCCCCAAAATCCTGAAGACGCACTTCGATTTCGTTGGTCCTGGCATGAGAATCGACGAAGAGCTGGAGCACGTAAACTAGCGACTGCGAGCGGCGCAGGAATGACCGCAACGCGGAGAGGATGAGCCCATGTCATTGTCGGACAACATTACCGTATCTGAGGAACTTGATGCCTGGCTGCGCGAGACGCGCCGCATGATCCATGTCAATCCCGAACTCCTCTGCGAAGAGGTCGCCACCTCCGAACTGGTGCAGAAGCACCTGACCGAAGTCGGCGTGTCGTATCGCAAGGGTGTCGGCGGCGATGGTCGGCCTCTGTACATGAAGCCTGAGCTGATCAAGCGCGCGGGCATAAAGACGTTCCCAATCACTGGTGGCACCGGCGTCCTGGCCGAGATCCGCGGCACGCGCGGCGCGGGTCCGGGCAAGTGCGTCCTGCTGCGCGCCGACATGGACGCGTTGCCGATGGACGAGCTGAATGACGTTGAGTACAAGTCCCAGAATCCGGGCAAGATGCACGCCTGCGGACACGACTGCCACACAACGATCCTGATGGGCGTCGCCGAAGTGCTGCAGTCGATGAGCGACAAGTTCGACGGCACCGTCAAGCTGATGTTCCAGCCGGGCGAGGAAGGCGCTGGTGGCGCGGTCGCCATGATCCACGACGGCATTCTCGAAGACCCGCCCGTTGATGCAGCTTTCGCTCTGCACGTCTCAACCGAGCACCCGGCCGGCGAGGTGTCGATGGGCCCCGGACCGCACGCTGCCGCCGCCGATTCCATCGAGATCAATGTGACCGGCAAGGGCGGCCACGCCGCCTTTCCGCACACAACCATCGACGCCACGCTCGTCGCCGCGCAGATCCTGATCGCCCTCCAGACGCTCGTGAGCCGCGAGGTCGATCCGATCCAGACCGCCGTCGTCAGCATCAGCACGCTGCACGCAGGTACAGCCGGCAACGTCATCCCGCAAACCGCGCAGATGACCGGAACCGTCCGTACCTACGATCCGGCAATCCGCGACATGCTCGAGCAGCGCATGGGCGAGATGGTCCCGGCGATCGCCTCCGGATTCCGCGCCGAGGCCGAGCTGATCTACATGCGCGGTTATCCGGCTATGGTCAACGACCCGGAGATGACGCAGTTCGCGATGGAGACCTGCGAAGAACTGCTCGGCGACGATAATGTCCACGTCAGCGCACCGATGATGGCCGGCGAGGATTTCGCCTATGTTACGGAACGCGTCCCCGGCTGCATGATCTCGCTCGGCGTTCGCAACGATGAACGCGGCATGATCTACCCGCCGCACCATCCGCGCTTCGATGCCGACGAGGATGCCCTCGCCGTAGGCGTCCGCGTCCTGTCGGCAATTGCGCTGCGCTACCTCGGCGCTGATCTCTAGCATCCTGTCGCAGGGCACCAGGTATCTGGTGCCCTGCACTCTGGTTCCGGCGGCTTCCGCCAAAATCCGCTACACTGACAATGCGTCGTAGCGTTCGCTTTCACGTCCAGGGCCGGTTGCATCTGCTTCCGACCCTTTCGCCGTAGCCATCGGCGAGTTGTCTCGGGCAGAACGGACACCCGGAATGTTGCTGTATTTCGCCATCGCGCTGGTTGGCTCACTATTCCTCATCCTGTCAGTGGTGCTTGGCGAAGTGTTCGACTTTGGCGGCGACCACGCGGACGGTTTCGACGGCGACGCTCACCCACTATCCGGTAAGACGATCGCGGTTGCGCTGACCGCATTCGGCGCGACCGGGATGATCACCACGCAATACGGCTGGAGCGCGATGATGAGCGCGATCACCAGCGCAGTTGCAGCGCTCCTGCTTGGCGCTGCCGCCTGGTGGATCATCACGTCGCTGTATCGCTCGACCGCATCGACCGATGTACGCATGTCATCACTTGTCGGCCATCGCGGCCAGATCACAATTCATATTCCGGCTGGTGACGTTGGAGAAGTGCTTGTCTCCGGCGCGGATAGCACCCGCCACCTGATCGCTCGCTCGCGCGATGGGTCGGCGATCCCAACCGGCACAGCAGTCCGCATCGTCGAGACGATCGGCAGCGCCGTGCTGGTCGAGCCGCTGAGCGCACCGACCGCCACGCCAATTGAGGACAGGAGCAATTGATGGATTTTGTTGTCGTTACTCTGGGTGTACTGTTCGTCCTTGCCGCCCTCGTTGGGCTGGTCCTGCTGGTCAACTCCAACATCATCAAAGTTCCGCCCAGCACGGTCGCGATCTTCTCCGGTCGCAAGCGAACGGTCACCAACCCGGAAACTGGCGAACACCAGACCGTCGGGTACCGTATCGTCAAGGGTGGTTCCAGCGTTCGCATTCCCATCCTGGAGCGCGTCGACTACCTCTCACTCAACGTCATCACCATCCCGCTCAAGATCCAGTCTGCCTATACAAAAGAGGGCGTGCCGGTCGCGGTTGACGCCGTCGCGAACGTCAAGATCGGCGGCGACGATTACTCAATCGGCAACGCGATCGAGCGCTTCCTCGGCATGCCGCACGATCAGATTCGCAACGTCATCTTCCAGACCATGGAAGGTCATCTGCGATCCATCCTCGGCACACTCACCGTCGAGGAGATCAACACCGACCGGCAAGCATTCGCTCAGCGAATGACCGCCGAGTCGGCCCAGGACCTTCGCCGCATGGGCATCGACATCGACGTCCTGACGATCCAGCAGATCACCGACCCGAACGGTTATCTCGATGCACTCGGCCAGCGCCGAACTGCCGAGGTCAAGCGTGACGCCGAGATCGGTCGCGCCGAAGCCGAGCGCGATGCGCGAACGCGCTCCGCACTGGCCATGCAGCTCGCCGCCACCGCCGAAGCGCAGGCCGATGCCGAAACCGCCGCCGCCCAGCGCGATACCAACGTCGCCAAGGCCGGCTTCGATGCGTCGGTCCAGGCCGAGCGCTCGCGTGCATCACAAGCTGGCCCGCAAGCTGAAGCAGAAGCTCAGCGCCAGGTTGTCATTGCCCAGCAGCAGGTCGAGCTTGCCCGCACCGAAGCCGCCATCGCCGTTCAGGAGATGGAAGTCAAGCGCAAGGAGCGCGAGCTCGAAGCGACCGTGCTCAAGCAGGCAGACGCCGAACGACAAGCAACCATCGTCACCGCCGAGGGTGCCAAGCAGGCCGCCATTCTGCAGGCCGAAGGTGAGCGCCAGGCGATCGTCACCCGCGCCGAAGCACACTCGCGCGAACGAGAACTCCTCGGCACCGGTGAGGCAGCCCGCGTCCGGCAGGAAGGCTTCGCCGACGCGGAGGCCAAGAAGGCGCTCGCGGAAGCCACCCAGGCTGAGCTTACGGCTGAAGCGGAGGGCGCTCGCGCCAAACTGCTGGCCGAGGCCGAAGGTCGCCGCGCCGCATTGCTCGCCGAGGCCGAAGGTAAGCGGCAAATGGCCGATGCCCTCAACGCTTACCAGGCGACTGCCATGCAGCTGCTGATGTACCAGGCATTCATCGACCAGCTTCCGAAGATCGTCGAAGCAGCCGCGATGCCGCTCTCGACCATCGACCGCGTCGTCGTCATCGACGGCGGCAACGGCGCGAACGGCGATGGCTCCGGCGCGCTTGGACGTTACGCGGGTGAACTTCCGCTGATCGTTGAGCGCATGACCGAAAGCTTTGCCGCAGTCACCGGCGTCGATCTCAAGCAGGTGTTCGCCGATCGCGTCGGAGCCGAGGCTGAAGGTGACACGCGCACCGTCATCGATCCGAACGCCAGCGACCGCGACGCGACTTCCTGATCGCTAGAAGAGCGAGTTGCGCCGCGCCATCCGTGGCGCAACTCGCGATTCATCACTCGACTTCGACGATCATCTCAATCTCAACCGGAATATTGTTTGGCAGTCCGGCCATGCCAACTGCCGAGCGCGCATGTCGCCCGGCGTCGCCGAAAATCTCGACCATCAGGTCAGAGAACCCGTTGATCACCTTGGGCTGATCGCCGAATCCCGGTGCAGAATTCACCATGCCCAGGACTTTGACAACGCGCTTGATGCGATCCAGATCACCCAGCGCCTCCTTCGCCGACCCGAGCAGATTCAGCGCCGCAATCCGCGCGGCGTCATAGGCATCCTCAACCGACACTTCAGTTGGAACCTGCCCAACGTAGGCTGGTTTGCCATCTCTGGTTGGGCCAGTGCCGGAGAGGTACAGCAGGTTGCCAACCTGCACATAGCGCACGTAGTTCGCGATGGGTGATGGAGATTCTGGAAGCTCAAGGCCCAGTTCAGCAATACGCGCTTCGATATTCACGAACACTCCTGTCCCAATGGCAATCAACGACGCTGCAATCTTCGCCGACGCTCCGTATCCTTGGCAATCGTCTTGCGCGTGACCCGAAAGGCAGTCTTCGACGGACGTCACTTCACGCCGGATATGGGAATGAGAACAATGCCCAATCATCTACGCCACTACCGTCGCATACCGAACCGCCGTATGACCCCAGGCATCAACCCTGCCCGACCGCTGGTCGTCATGCCAACCTACAACGAAGTCGACAATATTCGCGAGATGCTCCCGCAGATCATGACCCACCGTCAGTTCGAGGTCCTCGTTGTTGACGACAACTCGCAGGATGACACGCGCAACGCTGTTCGAGAGGCGATGCAAGCGTATCCAGGCCGCATTCATATGCTCGAACGCGACGACAAACTCGGCCTCGGCACCGCCTATATCGCGGGTTTCCGCTGGGCACTCCAGCGCGATTACACGCACATCTTCGAGATGGACGCCGACTTCTCGCACCACCCCGCAACGTTGCCGCGTATGCTGCAGGCCAGTCGCCACGCCGATCTCGTCCTGGGCTCGCGCTATGTGCCGGGCGGTCGCACAGTGAACTGGTCGCCGGTTCGCAAAGCCATCTCGCGTGGTGGCTCGCTGTACGCCCGCAGCGTGCTCAGCCTGCCGATTCGCGACCTTACGGGCGGCTTCAAGTGCTTCCGCCGCCACGTGCTGGAATCGATCGACTTTGACAGCGTCAACTCGACCGGTTATGCCTTCCAGATCGAGCTCACCTATCGCGCGGCGCTGTCGGGTTTCCGACTCGTCGAGATCCCGATCACCTTCGCCGAACGCCTGCACGGATCATCAAAGATGAGCCCAACGATTTTCTTCGAAGCCATGTACCGGGTGTTGCAGTTGAGCCTGAGTTCACACCACCTCGGCACATCACGTGACACGACGATCAGCGTTCCTGCAGACTGAGGGCCGCACACAAGGTCTCTCTCCTGCGTTGCACTGCATCCAATGCAGCCGCGCCCCCCGCACTCGTGGCACGATTCAGATAGCAAGAGGGCCGCACACGCGGCATCCCCGAGCACGATCGAGAACGGAGCCACCAACTGAAAATCACGTTCTTCGTCAATAGCATTATCGGTTATGTCGATAATCCGGCGGCGCTCTATACGCGCGCGCTCGCCAACAGTCTCGCGATACTCGGCAACGACATTCGCGTCGTCGAGCCGCGCCAGAGTGAGCCGCTGGCGCGCACGCTTCGCACCGTCGGATCTGGCGCGTCCCGCCATGTCTACGAGCGCTTCCCCCTCGTGCAGTACAGCACCTACGAGCCACGCTCGGGCGCGCAATTGCTGGAGTGGATGACGCGTGAGATCTCGCTGATCGATCTCGCAGTCGTCGTGCAGGGTGCCGACGCCGAGCTTACGCGCTGGGCCGCCAACATCACCCGCGAGGGTCTGTCGCGTGCCTACCTGGCCTGGCAGCCGGACGAGCTTACCGAAGCTCTCGCCAGCGAGCTTGAGATCGACAAGTTCGATTTCGTTTGCGGCCCTGCCCCGGTGACTGATCTACCGTGGGTTGAGGTGCAACGCGCGCTGGCCGAGCAGGATATCGACGGTGCAATCGAACTGGCACATGCAGGAGTCGCCGCAACCGACCGTGGCAACACCATAGACGCGGCTGCCGCGTTCGTCCGATCACTGGAAGACGCTATCGTCTGAGGCGCGCTTAGTCGGGCTTCGTTGCGAGCCAGGTTTCGAATTGCTCGCTGACCTGCTCTTGGTGCTTGAACCACCAGTCGAAGTTCACGATGAATTGCAGTGCGCGATTCTCTGGATAGGATGGCGCCTGGCGCGCGACATCGGCGTCCATAAGATCGAATGCATGCACGTTGACCGGACCAAACGGTGCCAGCGACGCGAACGCGGCGCAGACTTCTGGTCGTGTTGCGAAGTTGATGAAGTCCATTGCGACATCGCGGTTCTGGCTGCCCTTCGGGATGACCCAGGCGTCTCCGGACAGCGCGCCGCCGTTCCACTGAATCTGCACCGGCACGCCATCCTGCCGCACCCGCTCGATGCGCGAGTGCCAGGCCGCAACCATGTCGATGTCGCCCGAGTTCAGCAGTTGCGCTGGTTGCGCGCCCTGCTCCCACCACAAGGTGATGGAGTCGCGAATCCGATCCAGCGAAGCGAATGCGCGATCGACATCAATCGGATACAGATCACTGAGCGAAACCCCATCGGCGATCAGCGCAAATTCCAGCGTCGTCTGTGCCTGACGATGCAGA
The DNA here is from genome assembly GCA_023954495.1 of Thermomicrobiales bacterium. Taxonomy (NCBI): domain Bacteria; kingdom Pseudomonadati; phylum Thermomicrobiota; class Thermomicrobia; order Thermomicrobiales; species Thermomicrobiales bacterium. Next base: position 34,872 of record JAMLIA010000020.1, read on the forward strand.
CCACGCGTTCCCTGCCAGCGCTCCAGGTTCCAGAAATCTTCCCAGCCACTCGGGGGCGCTGCGTCGGGCCAACGATCGCTCGAATAGGCGAGGATCGTTGAGTAGTATGCCGAGCCGATGGCATGGTCGAATCTGATGCCCTGATCAATCCCCATCGTCTGGATGACGTTGTAGTCGAGCTCTTCGAGCATGCCGAGATTGGCGAGCGGCAGCACGTCCTCTAGCAGCACGTCGCAGACATCCCACGACACGTCGCCAGAGCCTACCTGATTCTTCAGTGCGTCGATGTCCGATTCGGCCACCGTCACCCGCGCGCCGGTCAGACGCTGAAATGGCTCGACGATCGCACGCTGCTGAGCGTCCTGATACTCGCCGCCCCAGCTCGTCACCGTTATCTCGCGCCCGGCCCAGATGGTCGGATTGTCGTAGCCCTCGACCGACGTGATCAGGCCCTCAACTGATACTTCGGTGGGTGTCGCCGTCGGTGTCTCGCCAACCGCCGTAGGTGATGCCTCTCCGCGGCAAGCGGCAAGCAGGCCGGCCCCCGTCAGGAGGCCGGCCGCACGCAGGATGGCTCGTCGGGAGTGTCGCCGACGGAGTGACGATTGCCATCCACCCCGGGGCGTCACCCGCCCTCTTCCTCGTGGTCTGGAGGCTGCTGGGCGTCGTCGCCGCCACCCAGACGGCCGCGAATCGAGCCGACAGTTCGCGCGACAATGTTGCCGAGCTCGACCGCCTCGCGATTCACGAATTCACGCCAGTACGAGTTCATCTGCCCCATCTGGCGGAACTTGCGATAGCGCTCGGACGCGAGCTTCCGCCCACTCGTGCCCTGTATTTCGGCCAGCGCCGCTACGAGCGCATCTCGCACCAGCGCCGCCGCGAGATCGGGATCGGTGTGCGCCCCGCCGGTTGGCTCGCGAATAAGGTCGTCTGCGACGCCAAGGCGCTTGCAGTCGGCGGCGGTGATCTTCAGTCGCTCGGCCACCTCGGGTGCTCGGCTGACGTCGCGATACAGGATGGCCGCAGCCCCCTCCGGAGCAATGACCGAGTAGATCGCGCGTTCCTGCATCAGGACACGGTCCGCAACACCGAGCGCCAACGCGCCGCCGCTGCCGCCCTCGCCGATGATGACCGACACGATCGGCACCGGCAGCGCGCTCATCTCGGCCAGGCATTCGCTGAGCGCGGCTGCCAACCCGCGTTCCTCCGCCTCAATGCCCAGGAACGCGCCCGGAGTATCGACGAAGGTCACCAGCGGGCAACGCAGCCGCTCCGCCAACCGCATCATCCGCAGCGCCTTGCGGTAGCCCTCCGGCAGCGCCTGCCCACCGCGTCGCTCCGGCTCACCGTGTCCACGCTCCAGTCCGACGAGCACGACACCACGACCGGCGATCTCGCCAAGCCCGGCGACCACCGCGCCATCGTCACCATAGACACGATCGCCGTGCAGTTCCACGAACTGTGGACTGATGCGCTGGATGTAATCCAGCGTCGTCGGCCGATCCGCATGTCGAGCGACCTGCACAGCATCCCAGGCCGGCTGCTCATCCGAATCCGGCGGCTGCATTCGCGGAGTCGTGGATGACACGCGCGCGTCGGCGGCCAGCAACCGGAGCGTCATCGCCAGCGTGTTGCGCAGCCGTGGTCGCGCGACGATATCATCGACAAAGCCGCGATCGAACAGGAACTCGGCGCTATGCGAACGCCGCACGTCTTCGTCGGTGCCATCCTTCGATACACCCTTGATGACACGAGGTCCGGCAAATCCGATCAATGCCTCTGGTTCGGCGAAGATGATGTCTCCCTGCGAGGCGAACGACGCATAGCCGCCACCCGTCGTCGGGTTCGTCAGCACCGAGATGTACGGGATGTGAGCGTCGTGCGCGCGCCGCGCTGCCGCAGCGGTCTTTGCCATCTGCACCAGGCTCAGCATGCCTTCCTGCATGCGTGCGCCACCACTCGCAGTCACCGTCACGATCGGAACCTTGCGCTCGATCGCAAGCTCAAACGCCTGCGCGACCTTCTCGCCAACGACGGAGCCCATGCTGCCGCCGAGGAATCCGAAATCGAGAATGGCGATGACAACTTCGCGGCCCTGAATCGTCCCGCGTCCCGTCACGACCGCTTCAGACAATCCGGTCTTTTCCCGAGCACGCTGGACCCGGTCGCTGTAGGGCTCCAAATCAGCGAATCCCAGAGGATCAACCGACAGGAGTCGGGTGTTGGTTTCCTCGAATGTGCCGCTGTCGAGCAGGGTCTCAATGCGAAGCATCGCGGAAATCGGCGCGTGAAACCGGCAGGTCGGGCAAACGCGATAGCGCTGCCACTGGTCTGCGTTGCCGACGGTCGCACCGCAGCGCGGACATTGCTCAACCACAGTCTCTTCAACTCTGGCTACTGGATCGGATGCCACACTCATTCACTCACCTCATGTAACTGGCTCGCCGCTTGCGCCGATCTTATCAAAGAAGCAGGCGCTCTAATCGCAGGATGGGCATGCCCCAATCCACCGAATGCAACTCGGATACCAGCAGAGGCAGCGAGGTGCTACAGCAACCCTCGAAGCTTGCGAACACGCGCAATATCAACCGGATTTGCGACGACGCCGTCCGTCTTCAACCACGACCCGACGATGACGCCCTCGGCCGGCGGCACGTAGTCTGAAACGTTGCCGGCTGTAATGCCCGACCCCACGTAAACGGGCACGCCGGATGCGTCGGCCGCCTCCCGGACATCGTCTGGACTAGCCACAGCACCGGTAGCACTGCCGGTCACGATAATGGCGTCCGCCAACCCGCGCTCAACGGCGTCGGAAACCGCATCGTGCATGCGCTGCGGTCCGAGCGCGACAGCATGCTTCACCAGCACGTCGGCATAGATCTTCACCGACTCAGCGCCGAGCGCGCGTCGCAGCCGCAAGGTCTCGGCCGCCTGTCCCTCAATCAACCCCTGATCGGTCAGCATCGCGCCGGTATGCACGTTGACTCGCACGAACGTCGCGCCAGAAGCAACCGCGATCGACAATGCTGCTGCAGCGTCGTTGCGCAGGACGTTCACACCCATCTCTACCGGGATGTCACGCCGCAGCTCACGACAGATCACAGCCATTGTGGCGACCGTTATCGGTGGAACGCTGCGCGCAAAGAACGGCGCGTCGTTAAAGTTCTCGACGATCACGCCGTCCGCACCGCCTTCAACCAGTGCAAGCGCATCGCGGCGGGCGAAGTCGATGCAGGTGTCGAGGTTGAGGCGGGATCGCGGACTGCCCGGCAGGGCCGGCAAGTGCACGACGCCGATCAGTTTTGGCATGCGTTATGTCGTACTCAAATAGCCGAGGACAAATGCCCATGCTGATACACAGAGCATGATCCCGGCAAAAAACAAGTAACCGCCGCGGTCTCGCCGAGCGCGCTTCGACTTGACGATCAGCTTCGTCCATATGAGCGTGAGTGCGGTGACCAGCGAGGCACCGGACAAACGGTGCGACCATCCGTGGCCCTTCTTCCGTCGATGTCGCCACCGGGTACAGGGCGTCTGGCCCGCAGGACGGGCGGGGAGTGTGCCGTGGATTCCGCAGAACCGCGCTTCAGCCTGGCAGAGCTTGAAGAATCAAGCGGACTAAATGAACGCACAATTCGATACTACATCGCACAGGGACTGATGCCTGCGGCGATGGGCCGCGGTCGGTCGCGCTATTACACGCCGGAGCATCTCCAGATCCTGATGCAGATCGCGACACTGCGTGAGCAACGCCTGAGCATCGACGAGATCCGCGAACGGCTTGAGCAACCTGCCGCCCCGCCGGAGCTGGATAGCGACCGCTGGCAACGGGTGCGACTGCGCCACGACCTGGAACTGCACATTCGCGAGGACGCACCGACCGGAGTCCGCGAGCTCGCCGCGCGCATCGCCGCGCTGAGCGCAAGCTGGTTCGGCGAGGACGACGAGCACGAGTAAGCCCGACGCACCCCGCGTACAATTCCCGCTGGTGCACAATCGCCTTTCGGTCTGGCAGGAATACGGTCGTGAGCGAATCCGAACACTATCTGGCACTTGCCCCCGTTGTCGATGTCTTCAACGCCGCCGGCTTCTACGCCTATCGGACGCTCGACGATCAGAATCGTTGGTCCGTCGCCATCGACATTGAGGAAGGGCATATCGACGTTCGCATCGGGCTCGACGGATTCGACCTGGATGTCTGGGCAACCTCTCCCGGCCTCTTCGTCGACGAAGAAGACCCTCGCCGGCAGCGCGCGCTGGAGCGTCTGGCTCGTATCTCCATCCCCGGCATCCGTCGCGGCTTCCTCGAAGAGAATCAGACGCTCGAATGGAGCGAACTGGAGCACGGACTCTCACTGCGTTCATCCTTCGGCGTCGCGTTTGCCGGAGCCGAACAGCTGCCCCGCCTTGCCATTGACCAACTCGGCGAGCTCAATCAGCACCTGCGCTTCATTGAGCGACGCATTGGCTAGTCGAACAAACGACGAGACGAGGATTGCGAACGTGACACCATCACTGGAGCAGTGGCAACGAGCGATTCGGATTGCCCAGCAGCTTGAGCATGCCGACGTTTGCCTGCGTGGCGGACAGGTGCTCAACGTCTTCACCGGCGAGCTGGAACGCGCCGACGTGGCGATTGCCGATGGACGGATCGTCGGTGTTGGCGATTACCCGGATGCCAACTCCAGCATTGACGTCCACGGCGCGGTCGTCGCCCCATCGTTCATCGATGGCCACATCCACACCGAGAGCTCGCTGCTCTGGATCACGCAATTCGCGCGAGCCGTCGTCCCGCACGGTACCGGCGCAATCGTCACCGACCCGCACGAGATCGTGAACGTCGCCGGGCTCGCCGGGTTCAACGCGCTCGTTGATGCATCGCGCAACTTGCCGATCGACATCCACTTCACCGTGCCGTCCTGCGTCCCGGCCAGTCCGCACGAGACATCCGGCGCGATCATGACCGCCGACCTGATCGCGAGCGCGCTAGAAAACGACGCCACCGTCGGACTCGGTGAGCTGATGAGCTTCCCCGGTGTGCTTGCGGGTGACGTCGAGATCCACGAGCGCTTACGGGTCTCGGACGGACGACTTCGCGACGGCCACGCGCCTGGCCTGCGCGGCCGTGATCTCGACGCCTACGCGCTCTCCGGCATCACCAGCGACCACGAGTCTGCCGAGCTTGAGGAGGGCCGCGAGAAGCTACGGCGCGGCATCTTCCTGATGCTCCGCGAAGGCTCCAGCGCACGTAACGCGCTCGATCTGCTGCCACTGGTCAATGACACCACCTGGCCGCGCTGCTGCTTCGCCAGCGACGACCGCGACTGCGCCATGCTCCTCGGTGACGGACACATGAACGCCACGCTGCGCAAGGTCGTCGCCGCCGGCCTCGACCCGATCCGGCGCCATCCAGATGTGCACCATCACAACCGCCGAATACTGGCGACTCGATCGCACCGGTGCTATCGCGCCCGGCTTACTGGGCGAATCTGGTGATCCTGAACAATCTCACCGACTTCGGCGTCGAGCGCGTCTATTACCGCGGCAAGCTGGTGGCCGACGCGGGTAACGCAGCATTCGAAGTCGAAACCAGCATCCCAGACGAGCTGCGCAACACCGTCCATCTGCCGCAACTTACCGTCGCGGATCTTTGGCTGCCAGCCTCATCGGCAACACATGCCGTCGGTGCGATCGACGGCCAGATCGTTACCGAACTGCTCGCAGTTGAGCCAACCGTTGTTGACGGCGAGGCGGCACGACATCGACCGCGACCTTCCTTTGAAGCTCGTCTGCGTCGAGCGCCACGGCAAGACGGGCGGAGTTGGCGTCGGGTATGTGCGTGGCTTCGGCCTCCGCTCCGGCGCACTGGCCTCGTCCATCGCCCACGACGCGCACAACATCGTCGCCATCGGCACGAACGACGCTGACATTCTCGCCGCGATTGCCGCCGTCGGCGAGGCACAAGGCGGGCTGGCTGTCGTGCACGACGGCGAGCTGATCGACCGACTGGCGTTGCCGGTCGCGGGAATCCTCAGCGATCAGCCTCTGGAGATCGCCGCTGAAATCTACGAGCGCCTGGAGCAGCGAGCATCGGGCGGACCTCGGCCTGACGCTGCACTCGCCCTTCGGTCTGCTGGCCTTCATGGCCCTGTCCGTCATCCCAGCCGCGCGTGTCACCGATCAGGGGTTCCTCGTCGTATGAGTGCTGAACCAGTAGCGGACGTGCCCGAAACCGAGCGGACTGCCGAAGTCGACCGCCTGCTCATTCAATCTATCGGGCGCTGGGGTCTCATCACCGCCGTGGCTGTTGCTCGTCTTCGACGCGATGGTGCTGCTCGGCTACCCGTTCCCGGATGCGCTGGAATCGGTGCGCGGCGTTGTTTACACCACCATCGCCGTTATCCTGTTGATCGCGGTCGCCTGGGTGACATTCCTCGGCTATCGGCTGGTCACGCTGCGCGTCGCAACGGCTCGGCGGCAGGTCTATCCCATCTTCCTCCCCATCACCGTCCTGCTAGCCAGCATCATCGGATTCCTGTTGATGACCGTACCTAAGTAATCTGCAGGGGCTGAATCGAAAGTGGGGGAGATGAGCGAGGATCCATCATCATTGAATATCGCGTTGTCATTCGACGTCGGCGGCACATTCACCGACTTCGTCGCGATTGATACCGCCACCGGCGCAATCGTCGCGCGGCACAAGGTGCTGACAAACGCGCGCTATCTGGAGGCAGGCGTTTGTCCGCGGCTGGCAGGAAATGGCCGCCGCCGGACTCGACGCCACCGCACCGGATTCGCAGTCCACTCAACAACGCTGGTGACGAACCGCTGATCGAGCGCAAGGGCGCCCGAACGGCCCTGCTCACAACGCGCGGCTTTCGCGACATCCTCGAGCTCGCCCGCGAGCAGCTCTACGACATCTACGACCTCTTCGCCCCGCCGCCCGAACCACTGATCGATCGCCCACTCCGCCTGGAGATCAACGAACGCGTGGATGCAAACGGCACCGTTCTCATCACTCCAGACCAGCAATCAATCGACGCCGCCGTTAGCACTCTGCGCGCCGCGAACGTCGAGTCGGTCGCTGTCGTCTTTCTCCATGCCTACCAGAACCGGACAATGAGCGCGCAGTCGCCGCGATCCGCTCCGCTCTGCCGAACATCACGATCTCGCTCATCCGACATCGCCCCAATCGCCGGTGAATACGAGCGCACATCAACCACCGCCGCCGACGCCTTCACCAAACCACTCGTCCAGCGCTGGCTGTCGGCGAGCTGGAGCAGTCGCTCACCGAATCCGGTATCCCGGCCGCGCTCTACCTGATGCTCTCGTCCGGTGAACGCTCTCGGCCCCGACAGCGACCGCTCGCCCGATCCGCCTGCTCGAATCTGGCCCGGCTGCCGGCGCAATCGCCGCCGCCTACTTCGGCCGCCTCGCCGGCTACGAAGACGTGCTATCACTCGACATGGGCGGTACGACCGCCAAAGCCTGCGTCGTCGAAGGCGGTCGCCCCGAGCTGGCGCAGCTTCTGGAAGTCGCCCGTGCGGCGCTTCATGAAGGGCTCCGGTCTGCCGGTCGTCACGCCCGTCGTTGACCTGATTGAGATCGGTGCCGGTGGCGGATCGATCGCCCGCAAGGACGATCTCGGCCTGCTGAAAGTCGGTCCCGACTCCGCCGGCGCAGATCCCGGTCCTGCCTGCTACGGGCTCGGCGGCACGCCTCGACCGTCTCCGATGCCAACCTCGTCCTCGGCTATCTCAACCCCGACTACTTCCTCGGCGGCTCAATCCCGTTGCGCCCGACCATGCGCGCGCTGCCGTCGCGTCGCTCGCGGCCGAACTGGACCTGTCAGTCGAGGCAACCGCCTGGGGCATCCACCGCGTCGTCAACGAGAACATGGCCGCGGCAGCACGCGTCCACATCATCGAGCGCAATCGCGACCCACGCTCAAGAAGACCATCGCCTTTGGCAGCGACCGGCGCATGCCGCCGCGGTCGCCTGCATCCTCGGCAGCCCTCGACTGTCATCTTCCCGCCCGGCGCTGGCGTCGCATCGGCCTCGGCGCACTCGTCGCCCCGACGCCTTCCACGGCCGCACCTTCCATGACTGCGCTCGACAGCGCCGACTGGGACGCCATCGCCGACGTATACGCCGAGCTTGAGACAACCGCATCAGAAGAGCTGGCCTGTGCTGGTGTCTCCCATCCGATGACATCCGCCACCGCTGGGCCGAAATGCGCCTCGAAGGCCAGTACCACGAGATCGCCGTCGACCTCCCATCCGGCAGTCTGGATGCTGCCAGCGTTCCGCCATCCGCGCCGCATCTGACGCCGCCTACCAGCAGCAGTACGGGGCCGCATCCTCGAAGGCTGCCGATCGAGGTGCTGCACTGGCGTTTGTCCGCCATCGGCCCCGAGCAGCAGGTTGGCGCGGCCACGCTGCCAATGGGCGACATGACCGCAGACATCGCACTGAAGGGCAGTCGCCCTGTCTGGTTCGACAATCGCTACCGCGACACGCCGATCTACGACCGCGATCTGCTCCAGCCCGGCATGCGCATCGTCGGCCCGGCTGTCCTGGAGGAACGCGAAGCGACAATCAGGATCGGACCCGGCGACGACGCTCGTGTCGACGAACATCTCGCCATCATCACGAGGATCGCACCGTAGGAGGAGCCCGATGACCGTCCGACCGACAACACCCGACATAGACTTCGACCCCGTTTCGCTGGAGATCATGTGGAGCCGCCTCATCGGCATCGCCGACGAGATGTGGACCACCGTCCTGCGCACCGCCGTCTCGACGATCATCGGCGCGGCCCAGGACTTCGGCTGCGAGATCCTCGATGAGCGCGGCTTCTCGCTGGCCCACTCCTACCGCTCAATGCCCGTCTTCAACCTGATCATGCCCGAGCTGACCCGCGAGCTCATCCGCGCCTTCCCGATCGAGCGGATGCGCCCCGGCGACGTCTTCACAACCAACGACCCCTGGCTCTGCGCCGGGCACCTCGACGACATCGCCATCATCACGCCGATCTTCCGCAATGGCACAGTCGTCGCTTTCGCCAACACCGTCGCCCACACCTCCTCCATCGGCGGCGCGCTCGACGGCATGGCCGTCCGCGACCTCCACGAAGAAGGGCTCTTCATCCCGCTGCTGCGCCTCTACGATGCTGGCACACCGAACGAGACGCTGTTCGCCTTCATCCGCAGCAACGTGCGTCAACCCGAAATGGTCCTGACCGGACATCGAGGCGCAGGTGACAGCCAATGTCGTCGCCGAAGAACGCATCCTCGCGCTGATGGACGAATACTGACTCGACTCACTCCGCGGCCTCGCCGACGCCGTGCAATCGCGCGCCGAAACCGCCATGCGCAACGCCATCGCCACCGTTCCCAACGGCACCTACAGCGCCGAGGAGATGGTCGAAGCCAACGGCGAGCCGCTGCCGCTTCGCGTCACCATCGAGGTCGCCGACGATCAGATCACGGTCGACTACTCCGGCAGCGCCGCCCAGACGCTGGCCGGGGGCATCAACTGCACCTTCACCTACACCCGCGCCCACACTGTCTACCCACTGAAGTGCCTGCTGACGCCGAACGTCCCGAATAACGAAGGCTGCTTCCGCCCGATCATCGTCCGCGCTCCCGAGCGCTCGATCCTGCACGCCCTCCCACCCGCCTCGGTCAACTCACGCACCAAAACCGGCTGGCACATCCACACGCTCGTCTTCCGCGCGCTGGCCGATGCGCTCCCCGAGCGCGTCCAGGCTGGCAACGGCCTGATGTTCACGATGCGCGGCTACTCCCGCGACGCCGACGGCACCCCACGCAACGCCCACTTCATCTGCGGCGGCGGTCGCGGCGCTGGATTCGGCCACGACAGCAACACCCGCAACTGCTTCCCGTCCAGCGCTGGCAACGTGCCGATCGAGATCTTCGAGTCGCGCCTGCCGCTGCTGGTCGAGGAGGACGCACTCGAGTCGTCCTCCGGCGGACAGGGCCAGTGGCGCGGCGCGCCGGGCCAGCGCGTGACACTCCGCCTGCATCCCGAGCACAAACGACCAGTCGCGCTCTATCTCCACCCGGACCGCCTGCGCTACCCCGCCCCCGGTATGTTCGGCGGCGAGCCCAGCCTGCGTAACCAGATCATCCTCAATGGCACCGACCTGGCTGCCAACGGCCGCCTCGACCACGGCGAAATCATCCTGGCCACCCCTGCCGACCGCCTCACCACCATCGTCGCCGGCGGCGCAGGCTACGGTCCACACACCGACCGCGACCCCGCCCTTGCCGCGCGTGACGAGGAGTTTGGGTATGTCGAGAGGGCTGCTGAAAAGCAGGAAGGCTAAGGGCTCAAGGCTCGATGCAATCAGCCAAAACACTTTTGCGTTGAGTTGTGAGATGCAGTGAGTATGTCATGACGACAGCCACCCCGTGTCCTGTCATCTAACGCCCAGATAACACTCGGCAGCAAGAGCTTTCTCCTGCGTTCATCTGCAGCCAATCGGGGGAGATTTCTCACTGCGGTTCGAAATGACAGGATTCGGAGCTGGCTGCCGGCCTGAGCGACTGACAATCTGGCGTTGACAGCCCATGAAGTAGTGGACCGCAGTGAAACTGTCGGTTCGACAGCCACCTCCGTGGCCTGTCATCTTGAGCCGCAGCGAAAGATCTCTCCCGGCGAGCACCAATCGCGCGCCGTGCGCGATCATTCCTCGAACCACCCAGCACTCAAGTCCTCCCAGTCAGGATTCTCTGACTCAATCAGCTCGATCTTCCTGGATCGCAGCCAGTGTTTGAGTTGCTTCTCACGACTGATCGCATCATTGACGTACGGGAACTCCTCGTAATAGACGAGGCGCGAGATGCCGTAGCGGCCTGTGAACGTATCCGCTCGTAGCTGCGCATGCTCCCTGATTCGCCGCTGGAGATCGTTGGTCACGCCAATGTAGAGCGTTCCTGATCGACCGCGCACGTTCGTCACGATGTAAACCCAGTAGGATCGTGGCTGTCGTGGTGACATGTGTTTGTGATCCAGATGCTGCTGGCGGCTTCCCTGGACAAGCCAAGAATATGACGATCCATAAGACGGGCAACGTAACTCGTATTCGGCTGTCTGTCGATATGCAAACACCCGGCAACGCCTGGTCTCTCCTGCGTTTGACTTGCTCCAACGGGGGGAGATCTTTCGCTGCGGCTCAAGATGACAGGATTCAGAAGCGGCTGCTGTACCGCACTGCCTGTCAGTCTGACACCCACGATCCACTCAAGATGCCACCTGCCTGCACAAGCAGGCATGACGGCACCATCGACATAGGAGCGTCAGAGCACGAGCGGTAGTTACCACGCGAAAGTGTCTGGCTTGCTCGTTCGGCAGCCACCCCCGCCTCCTGTCATCTCGAACCGCAGTGAGAGATCTCCCACCCGCTCGATGCAGTCCCACTCGGAAGAGATTCCACGCTGCCGAGAGCCCTCCGGACGATAGATATCGCGGTTCGGGAACTGCTGCCGCACGCTGCCACGGCACCGCACGACCTACTCAACATGAACTCCCTGACGAACAATCTCGTTCCGATCGCCATTGCGCGTTTGCGTTGCTGTGTCCACTATTGCTTTCACAATCGAGACTCATGGCACAAACTTTGCGCACAGGACTTATATCGTGTCACGGCTCTATTTCGAAAGGAGGCTGAGTCATGGTGGCAACTGACCACCGACGAAGACTTTTGCGAGCTGGCGTTGTCTGCGCACTGGGCTTACTCATCGCAAGCTGTGGGGGCGACAGCGAGGCGAACACGCCGACTGCATCTGCAGAGTCAGCATCACCGGCAACAACCACAGCGACTGCCGCCACGGCGGCCGTCATTGCATCACCGATAGCCAACGCCCCGACACCAGACGCAGACGGACTGTATCGTGACCTGAGCGCTGAGCAGGCTCAAGCCATCGTCCCGTTCGCCCTTGTGTGGCCAACAGACGTGCCTGAACCCCCGGCGCTGAATGGCATTCAGGTGGCGGAATCCCCGCCCACGCCCGCAGGCGACCGCGGATATCGAGTGATCAGCTTCTACAGTGGAGCCTCGCCAACTAGAACGTATCAGTATCTTCAATCGAACCGATCCCCTGCCAGCGTCCCTCGGCCCGACGCGACGCCGACCGAGATCGGCGACACCTCTGTCTCGATGACGACGCAGAATCGCCCCGATGGAAGCGCCGTTGTGTCATGGGAATGGACGGCAGACGACATCTTCCGCCAGGTCGTCGTCTCAGCCCATGATGACAACGACATTGACGCGGGCACCGCGCTTGTACGGGGAATCATCGAAGCAGATGCACAGCCATCGTAGTACCGTGCGACAACCGATCCAGGTCGCGCGACCTTTGCCTAAGTCATAATCGCTGGCTTGGGCCGGTAGTTGTAGGACAGCTGCGGCAGTGGCTTCTCAAGCGCCTTCTTGACCATCGGGTTGTCCGGATTCAGCCGATACGTGTCGACAAGCGACTGCGTACCGTATTGCGGATGCGTCGCTCTAACGGCCTCATGAATCATAATTCCATGCTGCACGAACTCGGTCTTGATCAGATAGTTCGCTTCGTTGTTCCCCAGCTCGCTAATTCCTCGCACCCGAATCTGGCCACGCAGCAAGTACACGAGCGAGCCGATCTGGACCGCCTCCTGCATCGTTTCCCCGTACACCTGCTCTTCGGCGGCAGCGATCAGGCGAATCGCCATCTCGATCTCCGTGTCGCGTAGTCGATTGAACACTGACCGCCACGCGGCGAACGCTTCATCTTCGGGCTCAGGTTCATCTGGAAGCACAACCACAACCGTGCCGTCAGGTGCTGTCCACTGGCGAATTACGTCAGCTCGCACTGCATCCTTGAAGAACAACGCTGGACGTTCATATCCGAGCGTACGCAGCTTCCGCCCTAACCGTTGTTCAAAGGCTTGCTGCACATCTGCTTCGCACGCGAAGTCAAAGCGCGAACGCACTTCGCGAACTGCCGGGGGCAGTTCCGCAAAAACCTTGGATAAATCCTGCTGCCGCTCGTCCAGGATATCTGCCACCAGTGGATGATCTGCATCGAGGACGAGCCGCGTGAACTCATACTCGTCGCCCGTCTCGCGCGCCGTCCCAATCGCAGTCTGCCGATCGAGGATGCCCTCATCGGCGAGGCTGTTGACGAGTCGCCATACCTGACCGCTCGTGAGACCCGGCAGGACACTGTTACGCGTCAACACATCCGC
>JAMLIA010000021.1 GCA_023954495.1 Thermomicrobiales bacterium
GAGCCGCCAACACCCTCGATCGGCACCCGTCCGACGTAGCTTGTGCCCGGCTGTCGTGCCGTTGCCAACCCGACCGGCAGATGAATGCCTGCATGCTGGTGGTCTGGGCGGGCGTATGCAATACGCCCCTACAGCGGCTGGGCCACCTCGCCTGTGTGTTCCGCCGACCGATCAGCTCTCCAGCCGGTCGGTGGGCATGTATCCGGTAGTCCCTCACTACCGTCCTTTGAAATTCGCCTCTCTGCGCTCCAGCGTCGCAGCGAGCCCCTCTTTGGCGTCCTCGGATTTGCCGCAGATCTCGCCGCTGCGGCGTTCGTTGCGCAGGGCGTCCTCGATGGAGAGCTGGGCGTTCTGGCGGATGTTCTCCTTGGCCAGGCCGATGGCGAGCGTCGGGCCTTTGGCGAGGCGTTCGGCCAGCTCCAGCGCGGTCGGCAGGAGGTCGTCCGGCTCGACGAGGCGGTTGAGCAGGCCGTAGCTGTTGGCTTCGTCGGCTTCGATGATGCGGCCGGTGTAGATCATCTCCATCGCGCGGGCTTCGCCGATGAGACGCGGCAGCAGGTAGGAGCCGCCGGCGTCCGGGCAGTAGCCGAGGCGGATGTAGGCTTGGCCGAAGCGTGCCTTGGTCGATGCGATGCGCAGATCGGCGGCGAGGGTCATGTCGCAGCCGGCCCCGACCGCGACGCCGTTTACTGCCGCAACGACCGGCTTCGGCAGGCGGTAGATGCGGCTGATGAGCGCGTGGGCCAGGTCGATCCAGCTGGCGGATGGCTCGTCGTCTTCATGGCCCGCGCCCCACTCCTTGACATCCGCGCCGGAGCAGAAGCCCCGACCCGAGCCGGTGATGACCAGGCAGCGGACGCTGTCGTCGTACCTGGCGCGCTCGACGGCATGGTTCAGCTCGATCAGGTGGGGAGAGTTGAGCGCATTGAGCGCGTCGGGACGATTGAGTGTCAGGATAGCGACCCCGCCCTGCTGTTCCCAGAGGATGTGCTGGTAGTCCATCGTCGGCCTCGTTTCCTGTCGCGTCCGGTTGTTCGGCGTTGGTTGTTGCTGGCGGACACTAGCGCAGCGATGGCGGCGCGGTCAAGCGGTTGGTCTGCCTGTATGCGCATCTGCCGATTGACAGGCTTTCGTCATCCGCACTAGAGTGGTCACCTTGCCGCTACCGGGAGTCTGCGTCCGAAGCCTGCGTCGGAGGAGGGTGCAATGACCGACCCGCACACCGCGTCCAGCCGGAACACCGACGTCGATGTAATCGTCGTCGGTGCCGGGTTCGCCGGGATGTACATGCTGCACCGTCTGCGCGAGCTGGGGCTGACGATGCGCGTCTTCGAGGCGGGTGGCGACGTTGGTGGCACCTGGTACTGGAATCGCTACCCCGGCGCGCGCTGCGACATCGAGAGTCTGGACTACTCGTACTCCTTCTCCGACGCGCTGCAACAGGAGTGGGACTGGAGCGAGCGCTACGCCGCCCAGCCGGAGATCCTGCGTTATGCGAATCACGTCGCTGACCGCTTCGATCTGCGGCGCGACATCATGTTCAACACGCGGGTGACGGCCGCGCACTACGACGAGGCCGGGCGGCGCTGGGCCGTCCAGACGGACACCGGCGAGCGGGTGACGGCGCGCTTCTGCATTATGGCGCTGGGCTGCCTGTCTGCCGCGCAGATACCGCAGTTTCCGGGGCGCGAGTCGTTTCGTGGGCGGACGTACCACACCGGCGCGTGGCCGCATGAGGCGGTCGATTTCAGTGGTCAGCGTGTTGGCGTGATCGGCACCGGCTCGTCGGCGATCCAGATGATCCCGCTCGTGGCGCGGCAGGCGGCGCACCTGACTATCTTCCAGCGCACACCGAACTTCAGCGCCCCGGCGCAGAATCACCCGCTCGATCCCGAGGTGGTGCGCGAGCTGAAGTCGCGCTACCCGGAGTACCGGCAGCAGTTGCGGAAGTCGCGCTCCGGCTATAACGCCTGGCTGTCGGCAAACAGCGAGCGTTCGGCGCTGGCGGTGTCGCCGGAGGAGCGCGAGCGAGAATACATGACGCGCTGGCAGCGGGGTGGCTTCGGCCTGCTGGCGGGCTTCTCAGATCTGTACACCAGCCGGGAGGCGAACGAGACGGCGGTCCAGTTCGTCCACGAGCGCATTCGCGAGATCGTCGACGACCCGGCTGTTGCCGAGGAGTTGCTGCCGCGTACCTACCCGATTGGCACGAAACGGCTCTGCTTCGACACTGGCTATTACGAGACCTACAACCAACCCAACGTCACGCTGGTGAACATCGCGCAGGCACCGATTGAGGCGCTGACGCCGACCGGCCTGCGGACGAGCGCGGCGGACTACGAGCTGGACAGCATCGTCTTCGCGACCGGCTACGACGCAATGACCGGCGCGCTGAGGAAGATCGACATCCGTGGGCGCGGCGGGCTGCGGCTGGCAGAGGTCTGGGAGGACGGGCCGCGCAGCTATCTCGGTCTCGCCGTCTCTGGCTTCCCCAACCTGTTCACGATCACCGGACCCGGCAGCCCGTCGGTGCTGTCGAATATGCTGGTGTCGATCGAGCAGCACGTCGACTGGATCGCCGGCTGCCTCGACTACCTGCACGAGCGCGAAATCGCGGAGATCGAGCCGCAGCCCGAGGCGCAGGATGCCTGGTGCGCGCATGTCGATGAGGTGGCTGCGGCGACGCTCTACCCGTACGCGAACTCGTGGTACATGGGTGCAAACATCCCCGGCAAACCGCTGGGCTTCATGCCCTACGTCGGCGGCGTCGGGCGGTATCGCAGCCGCTGCGACGAGATTGCGGCGGCGGAGTATGAAGGATTCGCGCTATCCAGATGAGCGACCGTTGAGGAGGTTCGATGCGCATTGATGCCCACACGCATTTCCAGCCCGCGGGGTTCCTGCGGGCGCTGCTCGATGCAGGGCGCTACGAGGTCGTGCCGGGCGTCGGCGATCAGCTCATTGTCAAGGAACGCGGCGCACGGTTCCTGACGATCGTGCCGGAGATGGCTGATCCGGCTGAGCGCGTTGCGGCGATGGACGCCGACGGCATCGACGTGCAGGTCCTCACCGTGAGCGTGCCGCAGGTCTACTTCGTGCGCGATCTGGCAGCGGTCGAGCTGGCGCGGGAGTGTAACGATGCGCTGGCCGATGTCGTCGCGCAGCATCCCGATCGGTTCCGCGCGCTGGCCAGCATCCCGCTGACCGCGTCGGCGCACGATGCGACTGAGGAGCTGGTGCGCTGCATGGACGATCTGGCGATGCCCGGCTTCCTGATCGGCGCGAACATCGACGGCACGCCGCTGAACGATCCGAAGCTGGATGATTTCTACGCTGAGGCCAGCCGGCGCGGCGCGGTGATGCACATTCACCCGATGCCGCCGGCCGGGATCGAAACGCTGGATCGCTACGCGCTGGCCCCGCTGGTGGGCTACATGTTCGACACGACGCAGGCGCTGGCGCGGCTGATCTTCTCCGGCTTCTTCGAGCGCTACCCCGGCATCCGTGTTATCGGCTCGCACCTCGGCGGGGCGCTGCCGTTCCTGATGGCGCGGCTGGACGCCGGATACCGCAGCTACCCGGATTGTCAGGGCATCGACGAACCGCCCAGCACGATCGCCCGCCGTCTCTACCTCGACACGACCAACGCCTCCCCGGCTGCGATTGCGCTGGCCGCGCAGGTCGTCGGCGAGGACCACCTGCTGTTCGGCTCTGACTACCCGCACGTGGTGGGCGATCTGGCGAACGGCGTCGCCGCTGTCCAGCAGGCCATCTCCCCGGAGCACGCAAACGCGGTGCTGGGTGACACCGCCGCTGCGCTGTTCGGGTTGGTGACGTAAGGGGACGTCTACATGACGTTGCCGCCGTTGGGACCGAGCATCTGGCCGGTCAGGAAGGCCGACGCGTCCGACGCGAGGAAGAGCGCGCTTTCGGCGACATCACGCGGCGTGCCGAGGCGGCGCAGCGGGAGCTCCCGGGCGCGCTGTTGACGTGACTCCTCGTCGGGATAGATGCCCGTGTTCATGTCGGTAGGGATCGAGCCGGGGCCGATGGCGTTGACATTGATGCCGTGCTCGCCCAGCTCGCGCGCGAGACTCCGCGTCCAGGTCAGCAGGAATCCTTTCGTCCCGCTATAGACCGAGCCGCGGTTCCAGCCGATCAGGGCGAGCTGGGATGATAGATTGATGATCTTGCCGGAGCGCTGCGCGATCATGTGCGGCACGACGGCGCGGGTGACCCGCAGCGGGCCGATAATGTTGACTTCGATCTCGTCGCGCCAGTGCTCCTCGGTCGATTCAGCGAACGGCTCGACAAGCATGATGCCCGCGTTGTTGACCAGGATGTCGATCCGGCCGTATGCGTCGATCGCCTGCTGCACCATCGCGTCGACTGCCGGTCCGTCGGTAACGTCGGCCCGGATCGCCAGCGCCTCGCCGCCGCGCGCTTGCGCCTGCGTGGCGATCTCATCGCAGCCTTGGCGACTGTCCCGGTAGTTCAGGACCAGCGTCGCGCCGGCCTCGGCGAAGCGCTCGGCGATTGCGCGTCCGAACCCGCGCCCAGCGCCGGTGATCAGCGCGACCTTGTTCTCCAGTGCGTCCACGACCGCTCCTCGTCGTTATCGTGTCAAGCTGACTACAGCCGGGGAGCGTCGTCGCCGCTTCCTCCACGCTGCTGTTTGATCGGGCAGTGTCGCACAGGGCGTCAGCGTCGGCGTTGCCACTCGTCCCATGCCTCACGGAGTGCGGCGATGGCGAGGCTGCTCGCCTGGACCGATTCGAGATAGACGCGTGCTGTCGCGTAGGTCGTCGCTTCCGACGGCCATTCCGGGTCGTCCAGCATGTCGCGAGCGCAATCACCGACCGGGTCATCGCGCTGCGCCTGGAGCGCAAGCCAGGTCAGGAATGAGCCGTTCCCAGTCATCCTCCGTCACTCTCCTGCCACATTGGTTCGTCCATGGTCATTGCCCGCCAACTACACAGCGAAACGAAACCTCTGTCAATGCGCGGCGGCGTGATCCGGGTGACGTGGAATTGAACGCGGCGCGGCATCCAGCCGCCCTGCCTGTGAGTATGTGGCTCTGGCAATGGGAACCTCTCAAAGAGAAGAATGAGAGCCACTTCACTGGCGAAAGCGCCACAGGTGGCGCTTTCCGAAGGTGGCACTGCATGCTACGTTGTCGATGGATCAGGAGTGAGACTGACACGGCAGGCAAGGTGATGGCGATGTATAACCCGGCGCACTTCGAGGAATCGCGAGTCGAGATGATGCATCAGCTTATCGCGGACTATCCGCTCGGCACGGTTGTGACGAACGGGCCGGACGGGCTGGTTGCCAACCACATCCCGTTCCTCGTGGACATGCGTGACGGCGGTCGCGGGACGCTGATCGGGCACGTCGCGCGGAACAACGATATGTGGCGCGAGGTGGCGCGGACGCCGGAGGCGCTGGTCGTCTTCCAGGCGGTCGATGGCTACATCACGCCGAACTGGTATCCGAGCAAGCAGGAGACGCACGAGGTCGCCCCGACCTGGAACTACGCCGTCGTGCATGTGTACGGGCCGATCATTGTGCATGAGGAACCGAAGTGGCTGCGCGGCATCGTTGGTCGGCTGACCAAGCACTTTGAGGCCGATGAGCCGATCCCGTGGAAGATGGCCGACGCGCCGTCCTCGTATATCAACACCCTGCTGGAATCGATCGTCGGTATCGAGATCCCGATCAACCGCATCGTCGGCAAGTGGAAGACGAATCAGAACCGGTCCGTCGCCGATCGCGAAGGTGTCATCGCCGGGCTCACCGAGCGCGGCAATGTGGGAGACGCCGAGATGGCCGAAATAGTGCGGGCGACGCTGCCGTCGTAGCGCTGCGCGGTTCGGTCAGGACGGCAGCCGCTCCCTCGCTATGTGTCATCGCGTGTCCGCAGCTGAGAACCTCGCTGGCGTTGGGCTGGGTCTGGCGGGTGGGAGATCTTTCGGTTGCGACCTCAAGATGACAGGAGGCGGGGGTGGCTGTCGGGCCGGGCTGCTCGCCTTTGCTGGTAATGATGGCTCGCTGGATTGGGCTATTCATCGGCTCACCCCGTTGGGTACGAAGCAGCATTGTAGCGGCGGGCGTAGAAGCCGGTGGCGCGGGAGAGGTCGAGGTCGGCGACGAGCAGGCGCGTTTCACCGTAGGGGACGTGCGCGATGCGGTCACCGTCTGGTCCAACGACTGATGTAGCCGATTCCTGGTAGCGCACCGCGTAGTTGACGCTGGCGAAATAGACGGTGTTCTCCAGCGCCCGCACGACCATCGCCTTCTCGTAGTACGGCGCGTCCGGGTCTCCCCAGTAGGCTGGGACGTGGCCGGCGTTGTCGCTGCCGGTCACGTGCGGGTGGAAGACGACGCGCGCGCCGCGTGCTGTCGGCCAGCGGGTTGCCTCGCTGTAGCGCCAGCCTTCGTGGCAGATGGTGACGCCGAACGGCACGCCATCGACCTCGAACAGCCGTCGGCTGCCTTCGGCGACGTAGTACGGCTCCTCCTCTGGTGGGATCTGATTCTTGGGCTGATACCCGTCCACCTCGCCGTCCCGGCCGATGACGAAGGCGACGTTATGCAGACCGATGGCGGTCCCCCACTCCATGCCGACGACGGCAGCCACGCCGTGCCGCCGTGCCGCGTCCTGGATCGTCGCGAGCGCTGCTTCCTGACGCGCCTGATCTGGTGGTGGGACGGGGAAGTCCATGCCGCGCAGACCGGGGATGTACGCCTCGGGGAAGCAGACGATGGCGACCTGCTGCGCTGCTGCTTCGGCGAGCATGCGGTCGATCCACTGCAGCCGTTCGTCGATGGCCGGGACATTCGGGACGGCCGCAAGACCGATGCGCAGCGTCTCGTCACTCACCGTTGGCTCCTCACCTCGGGGCAAATGTGATCAGATGGAGTGAGAGGCCCCGACCAACTTCTGGATTGCCCAGCGCCGAAAGGCTGCCTGTAACCATCGATCGATCGGGACCCGAGTGCATACTAGAGTGCCTGTGACTTCGTATCTAGAGGTGCTGGAGTTGGCTCACCGTGGCCGTCGGGTGATGCTGCCTGCCGTTGCGCCGAGAAGGCTTGTGCCTGCATGGCGTATTCCTCCAGCCGCGCTGCAACCTTGCCGTGGACGCTCTCGGGCGGGTAGTTGCCGTCGGCGTCCATCTCGCCGGCTGGCAGACCGGTGAGCAGCTCGATACCCTCGTCAATTGACTGGACCGCCCAGATGTGGAACTGACCGGCCTCGACCGCCTCGACGACTTCGGGGAAGAGCATCAGGCTGGGCACGTTCGTCGCCGGCACGATCACGCCCTGTTGCCCGGTCAGGCCGCGAGCCTGGCAGACCTTGAAAAAGCCCTCGATTTTGTCGGTGACGCCACCGACCGCCTGCACTGTGCCGTACTGATCGACCGAGCCGGTGACCGCAATGTCCTGCCGCAGCGGGATTTCGCCGATCGCCGAAAGCAGCGCGTAGAGCTCGGTCGATGAGGCCGAGTCGCCATCGACCCCGTTGTAGGACTGCTCGAAGGTGATCGTCGCCCGGATCGCCAGCGGTGCCTTCTTGCCGTACTGGCCGCGCAGGTAGCCGGACAGAATCAGGAAGCCTTTGCCGTGGCTCGGCCCCGACTGGTTGATTTCGCGCTCGATGCTGTCGATATCGCCGGAGCCGAGCGCGACGCGCGCACTGATCCGGCTCGGCTGGCCGAAGGTGTAGTCGCCGATGCTGATGACTGAGAGGCCGTTGATCTGGCCGACCCGGCTGCCGTCGGTTTCCACGTCAATCGTGCCGTCGATCAGGCGTTCCTGGACGCGCTCCTCGATCAGGTTGGCTCGGTGGATCTTCTGCAGAATCGCCTGGGCAACGTCATCGACCGTCACGATCTCGTGCCCGGCATTGCCGGCCCAGTAGCTCGCCTCGGTGATGACGTTGGCGATGTCCTGCATGCGGGTTGAGAGCTTGCGCTGGTCCTCGCGGAGGCGCGCGCTGTATTCGAGCACCCGCGCGACCGCGCTGCGATCGAAGTGGCGCAGGCCGTTGTCGCGGATCTGGCGGCTGATGAACGCAACGTAGTCGGTGGTGTTCTGGTCGTCCCACTGCATGTCGGGCGCGAACTCGGCCTTCACCTTGAACAGTTCCGCGAACTCTTCATCAGTTGCGTAGAGCGTCTGATAGAGCAGCGACGTGCCGATCAGGATGACCTTGATGTCGAGTGGGATTGGCTCGGGCCGCAGCGTGGCCGTTGGCACCATGCTCGTCTGCTCGCCCATGTGCTCAATCCGGATTTCCTTGCCGACCAGTGCACGCTTGAGCGCGTCCCATGCGAACGGCTGGCGCAAGATGTCGGTGATGTGCAGGACGAGGAAGCCGCCGTTCGCGCGATGCAGCGCGCCCGGCTTGATCTCGCGGAAATCGGTCACCATTGAGCCGAACAGCGAGCGGTACTCCATCCGGCCGATCAGGTTGTAGTAGCTGGGGTTGCGCTCGCTGACCACCGGCGCGCCGTGGGTGCCGCCGTTGTCGATCAGGACGTTGACGTTGTAGCGGGCAGCGAACTCGACCCGCCGTGCTGCCTGGACTTGCTGAGCAGGGTCGGCGCTCTGCTGTTGCTCCGCAGGGCGAAACTCGGCGTAGTGAGTCAGGACATCCTCCTGGACCTGGTCGATGAAATGCAGGACCTCGCGATAGTCGTGATAGCGCTCGCGGAGCTCATCGAGCAGCGGGCCGATGGCAAAGAGCGCTACCTCGCGGTTCAGCTCGGAGACGCGCTCGCCAGCCTCGCGATCGAGCTCGCGGGCCTTGCGCATCGTCGATCCAAGCTGCTCCTGCACCAGCTGCCCGCGCTCGTCGATCGCCTTGCGCTCGTCTTCCGGCAGTTGTGCGTACGCCTCGTTCGACAACGGCTGGTCGTTCGCCACCGGGATGGTGGCGATGCCGGTCGGTGTCATCTGGATCGTGAAGCTGTTGGTCGCGGCGAACTGCTGGAGCTCCTCGAAGAGCTGGTCGCGGCGCTGGCCAACGGCCGACAGCGCGTTGCGTTGGCGGCGAGCGTAGTCCTCGCTATCGAACGCGCGCGGGATCTCGCGCTGGGCATCGGCGACGAAGCGCTGCATGTCGGCGGCCAGCGTCGTGCCGCGCCCGGCCGGCAGCCGGATTGCGGTCGGGCGGTCGGAGTCCTCGAAGTTGTGGACATAGGCCCAGTCGTCCGGTGTCGGCATGCGCGGCGCGAACTCGGCGAGCATGTCGATGATGCTCGTCTCACGCCCGGACCCCGGCTGACCGGAGACATAGATGTTGTAGCCGGTGGCGCGAATTTCCAGCCCGAAGGTGATTGCGTCGATTGCTCGTGGTTGGCCGATCGTGCCACGTCCGGGAGGAACATCGGCGGTCGTTTCAAATGGGAGCGACGCGGGATCGACGCGACGGCGCAGAGCGTCCGGCGGAAGCTCACCCGTCACCAATCTGATCTCATTCGACATACTGCAAGCCTTCCCTCACTGTTTCTTGATTTTGAATGCAGGATACGACACACAGATGCCCCATCCGTCGAACGGCATCGCGAATGCGATGCCGCAAGCAGGCTTTTGTGTGATGGTCGGCGTTGTCGTGCCTGCGGGGAACGTTCAATACTGACTTCGTGCCTGTGGTAGTTACGTGGAGGATTCATGCCCAACCGACGATTGCCGATTCCTGCTCGTCTGCGTCTGGGCATCAGCTTGTTGGCCGTTGTGCTGGTACTGGCCGGTTGCGCCTCGATCGGCGCGCCCGACCCGACGGCGACACCGCTGCCCTCCCCGACGCCGACCGCGACACCGATCCCCACTGCCACACCATCGCCGACGCCGTTCGTCCCACCGACCGTTGCCGTGCAGGATGACGACTCGATCCGGCCCTGCCTGGAGCGCAACCTGACGCCGGAGCTGCTCATCAGCCTGTCGATGGACGACACGACGCTGACGAAGGACATCATGCGTACCTGCCTGGAGACGCAGATCCCCGGCCCGCTCGTGTCCCTGATCGATCCGATCATCGAGGACGCCTCCGAGTGTGCGCTGGATGTCAGCAAAACGCTCTCGAACGATGACCTGATCATCCTCAGCGGCGATAACACGACCAGCAAGGACGCCGTTGTCTCACGCGTCGCGAACGGCATTGTTGACTGTCTGGCGAGTAAGTATCACCTCGACTTCTTGCGCTAAGGGCGCGAGACTTGCGTTTGCACAGACGGTCGTCTACGAGACGACGCGAAATCCCATAAGTGGCGTTGAACAGACGCCCAACAATCAAAGGGGGTGACAGGTGGGTAGTCCACGAACTCGTGGTCGGCGTCGCAGTACCGTATTTGTCGTCGCGCTCATCACCATGCTCCTGGGGTCGATGGCCGGGGTGGCGACTGCTGCTGACCCGTCCGAACAGACACTGGTTCCGATCGGCGGCGGATATACAACGACGTCACTCGAAGGCTTTGCCGAGGTCGTCGCGGACCACGCGACCGGCGATACGGTCGACATCCTGGTCGAGCCGTCGTCGTACGGCAATGACCCGGCCGATCTCGATGACAACACTGAGCTGGCGCAGGATCGCACCGATCAGGTCGAGGATGCCTGTAACTCGGTCGTGGATACGGCGGAGTTCCCGGGCGGATGCGTCGCGACACTCCTGCATCTGTTTATGCGCAGCCAGACCGACGGGCCGGAAGGCGAGGCAGCGATTGCCCTGCTGACAGACTCCGAGACGGACGGCGTCTACATCCTCGGTGGCGATCAGACGATCGCGATGGAGGTGCTGGCCAACAGCGACGTTGAGGATGCGATGGAGGCCGCCTATCTCGCTGGTGTGGTCTACGGCGGAACCAGCGCCGGTGCCGCGGTCCAGTCGACGACGATGATCGGTGGCTATACCGATCCGGGTTGGCCGTATAACGCGATGGAGAAGGACAAGGTCATCGTCTGGTGGTCGAACGATCAGACTGGTCCGGATGACTTCACCCGTGGCCTGAGCTTCTCGTCAGATACGGCCATCACCGACCAGCACTTCTACCAGCGCGGACGCTTCGCGCGACTGCTGAATGTGGTCATGCAGTCCGACGAGCAGTTCGCCGGGCAGAGCAAGGTCGGCATCGGTGTTGATTACGCGACCGGTGTCCAGATCACGGACGATCAGTTCGTGCACGGTGTCTTCGGCGACTCGTCGGTTGCCGTCATCGATGCCGAAGCACTGAACGCGACCCATCAGTGGGTTGGCCCGGACGGGACGCTGTCGGTGCGCAACATGCTGACGCACATCATCGGCGCAGACCCGGACATCACCTACGACACGGTGAACCGCACGATCTCCGACGCCAGCGGCGTCCAGTCGATCAACGAGTGGGCGATGATGGAGCCCGAGTTCGACCAGATGCGCATGCGTGCGACGCTGATGCTCGGCGGCGATCTGTCAGATAGCTGGGACGGACCGGCGATGGCCGAGTTCATCCAGCGCATCGAGGCGGCCCGCATGGCGAAGATGATGGTCGTCGCGGTCGGCGCGACCTACGCGGACGGCCAGGCGCTCGCCCGTGAGTATGTCGCCGGCCTGCGGGAGGCGGGGCTGCCGTGGTGGTATCAGGTGCAGACGTTCGTCTACGACCAGAGCACGCTGCGCTACGTCAACTCGATCTCGTTCAACCGCACTGCCGGTGTCGTCTTCGTCGGCGATGATCAGGCGTCGATGACCGCTGCGATGAGCAACCATCTCTTCGGTCGGCTGGTTGAGCGCGCGCTGGACAGCGTGCCGGTTGTCCTGACCGACCAGGCAGTGACGGCGGTCATGGGCGAACGCTACGTCACTAACCCTGACCCGACCGATGACGACGTGCAGGATGTGGCAATCGCCTCGTTCCAGGCCGGCAACATCCAGATCGCCAACGGGCTTGGCATCGTCGCTGGTTCGTTGCAGGGTACCCTGACGTACGACCAGCAATGGGGCCGCCTCTACAGTCTGGCGATGGATTCCCCGGACGCGTTGGTCTACGGCATCAGCGAGATGACCGCACTCGTCATCAGTCACCGTGAGGCGACTGTCGTCGGCGAGCGCTCGGTGGTCACGCTCGATGGCAGCCAGGGCACCTGGTCCGTCGGCACAAACGGCGCGTTCTCGGCGCTGAATGTTGTCCTGAATGCCTATGGTCCTGGTGACGCTGTCGAATAGATACAACGTCTCGACACGACGTCCCCGCTGCTTTTCGAGGCAGCGGGGGCGTTTTCGTGTGCCGTCGCCCACCGATCCCTTCGTAGGGACAGCGCTGGCGCTGTCATCGCCGTGAGGCGACCCTCCCCCGTTGTCATTTCGAGCGCGCACGCGAGAAATCTCTCCTGCGTTTGACTGCGTCGAATGGGTGGGAGATCTCTCACTGCGGTTCGAGATGACAGGTGAAAAGGTAGGCTACCGATCAGACAACTTGACATTGACAACGCACTCAAAGTGTCGGGGCGTATCGCACACGTCCGGCCAGATACGCGACCACCCAACAAGGGCACCCGGACACCGTGGTTGCCGATCTGAGTGGGTTGGGGGCCAAACGGGCGTATGCGATACGCCCCTACATTTCGGGGCCGACACGGTGGGCGATTCTCCAAGGCCGCAATGATCTGCGCGGGAGGGTCGCCTCACGGCGATGACAGCGCCAGCGCTGTCCCTACGAAGGGATTGGCGGCACGTTCCTGTCAAGGGGTTGCCAGATAGTCAATGCGTAGGTACGATGTGTACGTACACTGTTTGGTGCGCCGCGGTGTGGCCGCGATCGGGGGTGATGGGCACGGCCTGTCTGCCCGATGCACGACGACGAAGGAGCAGGCAGCAGTGTCGAGTCGTACGAGCTATCTGCGCGGCCCCCGGGCCGTCATTGTGGCAGTTGTCTGTTTGATGCTGGCGAGCGCCGTCATGTGGATTCCGGCACTCGCCGAGGATGATCCCGTGGTTGGGAGCGCCATGGTGGTGAACACCGATGGCGAGGGCGTGAATCTGCGCGAATTCCCGTGGTTGGAAGCTGACGCGATTATGGCCGTGCCGGAGGGCATGGTCGTTGACGTGTTGAAGACCGCGCTGTTCGACGATAGTGGCACGGAGTGGTGGAAGATTCGGGTTGACGGGCAGGACGGATACAGCGTTGCCCAGTATCTCAATCTGTCCGGCAGCGCTCCACCGACGACCGGAGCCGGGGCAGTCGGCGCTGTCGCCGGGCAGGTGGCAACCGTCACCGCCACCGATGGCCAGGGGCTGAATCTGCGGGAGAACCCGTGGGTCGAGTCGCCGGTGATCACCTCCATTCCGGAGGGTGCCATTGTCACCGTGCTCAAGACCGCGCTCTACGATGACAGCGGCATGGAGTGGTGGAAGGTCAGCTTTGACGGGACCGAGGGCTACAGCGTCGCGCAGTACCTCGCGGTCACTGGCCAGCGGGCCGGCTCGTCTGCGACGCCGGCACCGGCGGTCGGGCTGCGGGTGGGCCAGTCCGTCATGATCAGTGCGACCGGCGATGATGGCGTGAATGTCCGCACTGGAGCGGGCGTCGGGAATGCAGTTGTTGGACACCTCGCCGAGGGCACGATTCTGACAATCGCGGCCGGTCCTGTTTACGACAGCACTGATGTCGGCTGGTATCAGCTGACTGGCGCGGGCGTGGATGGCTGGGTACATGGCGGCTACGTTGCCGCCGCTCCGCCGACTGGTGTCGTGACGATCAGCGCCTCCGGCGTGTCCAGCTCGGATGACTGGCTCGACGCGGGTGATGCGATCGTTAGCGAGGCGATGTCGCACCTCGGCGCCCCGTACCTGTGGGCGGGCACGACGCCGTCCGGCTTCGATTGTTCGGGCTTCGTCTACTACGTCGTCAACCGCGTCCTCACCAACGACTTCCCTCGCGCCATCGAACAGCAGATGGCGCAGGGCACAGCCGTTGACATGCCCGACCTGCGCCCTGGCGACCTCGTCTTCTTCGAGAACACCTACAAAGAGGGCCTGTCGCACGTCGGCATCTATCTCGGCGAGGGCCAGTTCGTCAGCGCTGGTGGTGAAGAGGTCGTGGTCGGCGTCGATAATCTGAACGACACCTACTGGGCGACCCGCTACGTCACCGCCCGCCGTGTTGGTGGGTGATCTGCAGCGCCTGAATCGCAAGCAAGCACGAGCCGCGTCGGTAATCCGACGCGGCTCGTGTAGTGCGTCGAACAGCGCGACGAACGCCTCCGTGTCCGTACGGACAGGACCCGGCCTGTCCTCGCCGTGAGGCGACCTTCCCGGCTTGATCGCCATGTTTTCGGCATCCAATGGCGCGGCGTGGGATCGGCATCGCAAAGCGCGTCCGGCGTGCCAACGCGGGTTTTGCACGTCGATTGCGCAGATTCGAGACGCGAGCGCTCGGCGCGGGAAAGTCGCCTCACGGCGAGGACAGGCCGGGTCCGTGTCCGTACGGAGGTGGAGGCGTTCGTCGCGCTGTTCGACAAGCTGCGCGGTCGCGCGGGAGGGTCGCTTCACGCGCCGAACTGGCGGCTCATCCAGACGAAGAACGTCGCCCAGCTACGCCAGGGACGCCAGCGCTCGGCGATGGCGCGGAGCTCCGGTTCGGTGGCGCGAGCGCCGGTGGCGGCGGTGCCGATCAGGAGTTGCAGGCTGACGTCGCCGGCCGGGATGATGTCCCGGCGGCCCATCCCGCGCATCAGCACATATTCCGCCGTCCAGCGTCCGACGCCGCGCAGGCGCACCAACTCGTCGATTGCCTCGTCGTCGGGAAGCGTTGCCAACTCGTGCAGGTCGAGGCGGCCGGACGTGATCTCTTCCGAGACGCCGATGACATAGGCGGCCTTCTGGCGGCTGAACTGCTGGCCAAGCAGGACGGCGGGATCGAGCGCGGCGACAACCTCGGGACGTGGCAGCAGCGGATAGCGTACGTCGTCGATGACGAGTTCGTGGCCACAGGTCTCGACGAGCCGGTCTTTGAGACGTCTGGCAAAGCCGACGTTGATCTGCTGTCCGAGGATGGCCCAGACGAGCGATTCATACAGATCGGCGACGACGATCGGCCGCATGCCCTCGTAGGACGTGACGATCGGACGGAGGATGTCGTCGGCGTCGGCGAGCGCTGCGAACGCGGCCGGGTCGGTATCGAGCGCGAAGATGCGACGCACCTCGCGTTCGGCGCGGTCGAGCAACTCCGGTGAGACGTGCGGCCCGGCGATTCCCACCGTGAGCGTATCTGGCGTTGTCGACTCCCGGAGCGTCACCAGCAGGTCGTGGCCATCGAGCATGAGTGCCCGCTGCCAGGTGCCGTTCTCCAGATCGACGCGCTCCAGCGTCGAGGCTGTCCAACTGTTGATATAGGTCAGCGCGAGCGGGAAATTGAGCACGCCGGTCGGTCGGATCTCGCGAACCAACCGGCGTGTCACTTGTCCTTCGCCCGTCGTCATGCGTCGGCAGCCACCATTGTGCCCTCGCGTTCGGCAGTCAGGAGTGCCTTCTTGCGATCCACGCCCCAGCGGTAGCCGGAGAGCGTGCCGTCGCTGCGGACGACGCGGTGGCACGGCACGGTGATCGCGGTCGGGTTCTTTGCGCAGGCCTGTGCAACTGCGCGGACTGCCTTCGGCTCGCCGATCATGTCGGCGACCTCCGCATACGAGCGCGTGGTGCCGAGCGGGATCGTGCGCAGCGCTTCCCAGACGCGGCGCTGGAACGCGGTGCCGACGACGTCGACCGGCAGGTCGAGCGATTCGCGTTTGCCGGAGACGTGTTCGAGGACGCGAGCCATCCAGTCGCCAATGCGGGCGTCGTCGCGCTCGAGCTCGGCGGCGGGATACTCGTGATGCAGCGCCGCTTCGAGCGCGTCGTCGTCATCGCCGAGGTAGATCGCCGAGACGCCGCGCTCGGTGGCACCGACCAGCAGGCGACCCAACGGACAATCGCGGATGCTCCACTGAATTTGCATGCCTCGCCCACCCCGCTGATACGCGCGGGGCGTCATGCCGAGCTGACCGGGCGCGCGCTCGTAGACGCGGCTGCTCGATCCGTAGCCGGCGTCGTAGAGGGCGGTCGTCACGTCGTCGCGCTCGCGCAGCTGCGACTTGAGGGTCTCCAATCGGCGCGCATCGGCCCAGGCGCGTGGTGACACACCGGCGACGCGGGTGAACGTGCGCTGCAGGTGGTGCGGGCTCAGCCCGACCGCCCTCCCCAACTCGGCCAGCGTCACCGTACGATCGAGGTTCTCGGTGAGGTAGGCGCAGGCACGCTCGACAATCGTCGCGGCTGGTGCGCGCTCGTCGCGCGGCTTGCAGCGCAGGCAGGCACGGAATCCGGCTGCCTCAGCCTCGTCTGGACCATCGAAGAAGGTCACATTGCGGCGATAGGGACGGCGCGACGGGCAGGTCGGGCGGCAGTAAATGCCGGTCGTCTTGACGGCGACGATGAATGTGCCGTCGAACAGCGGATCACGATCCACCAGGGCCTGCCAGCGCGTTTCGTCAGTCATCACGATAGAGTTGGTTGTTGTCTGCGTCATCTTCATTACCTCCGATCGTATCGTAGATCGGCGGTTCTGTCGTCGCTATCCGAAGGTTGCGCTCAGAGTCGAGCTGCTATTGCGTCGCCGGTACTGGCTCCGGACTGAGCGATTCCACGGGCATCGCCGCCATCTTCATTTCGGCATCGCGCACCAGCCCGATCGCAGCAACGGTTATGACAACCAGAATACCGCCAGCGACCGCGAAGGGTAGCAGTTGCGAGTGTTGATAGAGCACGGTGCCGAGGAAGGCGCTGACCGCCGCTCCGGCTGTGCCGATCGTCGCGTAGGTGCCCTGAATGCGGCCCTGGATGCGCGGGTCGGCGACCGACGCAAGGTAGGCGTCCAGCGCCGGGACAGTGATCGTCGCGACCGCCCCCTCGATCATGCCCATAAACAGGATCAGCGGCACGACGTGAATCAGTCCGTAGCTGAGGATGAGCGCCGCGAGGACGAAGTTTCCAATCAGCAGCTTCCGCCAGCGAAGCCCACGGTCGGCCATGCGACCGCCAATCGGTGTGAACAGCATGAAGGCGACTGAATAGGTCGCGAACGACAGGCCGATCTCCATGTCGCTGGCACCGAGATCGTCCATATAGATCGACCAGACTCCGGCGAACATGCCCTCCAGAATGCGAGCGCCGAAGCCGAGCACGAACGCGCCGATCAGCGCGCTGGTGAAGATCGCCGAAGCCGGTATCTTGACGGCGGCATGGTCGTACGGCTTTCGTCCACCGATGCCGCGTAGCCAGCCAATGGCGAAGACTGCGATGACCAGGTTCAGGACACCAGCGATGACGAAGAGCGGGCTGCGGCCCAGCGGCCCGGCCAGGAACCCACCGACCGGCGGTCCCAGCAGCATGCCGCCGCTGAAGGCGGCAAACATCCAGGCATAGGACTGGCCGCGCCGATGCACAGGCGTGACATCGGCGATCAGGGCTCGCAAGGCAGGCATGATCATCGCGAGGCTGATGCCCTGCAGCACACGCAGTGCGATGAACGTCAGCGCCGAATCGGCGAAGACGAAACCGAACGACGCCAGCGCCTCGACTACGAAGCCGGCCGCGATTGGCGGCGTGCGGCCGATGCGGTCCGAGAGCGACCCGAACGGCAGTTGCAAGACCGTCTGCGCCACCAGGTAGCTGGAGGCCATGATCCCGATGGCGGACAGCGACACGCCGCGCTCGCGAGCGACAAGCGTCAGGAACGGAATGGTCAGGCCGAACGCGCCCCCGGCGAGGCCGGCGAGGATCAGAATCGCGCGCATTGCCGGGTCGCGCATCATCGCTGGCATCGGAATTCTGGACATACTGGATCGTCTTTCTGGTGCGCACGTGCCGCAGTCCATCGATCGCCGGTGGTCGTGTCAATTCTCGCAACGAGTCGACACGTTCGCCAAACCGACCTATTATGCTCGCGCCGAATGAAGGTTCGATGACCCCGTCACGACCAATTTGAAGGAGGAGTCAGGCGTATGGACGAACTCGTACAACGGCTGAACGCGATCTGCGACGACCAGCCGTACTGGACCGGCTGGTATCTCAAGGACCTGCGCACCGGCGCGGAAGCCAACCGCAACGGTGATACCGTCGTGCCGTCGGCCAGCACGCGCAAGATCGCGATTCTGATGACGGCGCTGAAACAAGTGAACGAGGGCATTCTCAGCCTCGATCAACCGCTTGAGCTGACGACGAAGTATCAGTACACCAATTCCGGCGTGTATCAGCATCTGACTGCCCCGACGAAGATCCCGTTCCGCGATGCGCTGGTGCTGATGATCATCGTCTCCGACAACGTCTGCACAGGCACCGTCGCGGACACAGTCGGGCTGGACAAGATCAACGAGCTGAGCCATTCGATCGGCATGGTCGGCACGACGCATCGCCATTCGATCCCGGACGGCATCGCCCGCGATCACGCCGTTGATGCGACCAACGCGACGACAGCCAACGACGTCGGCCTGATTCTCGATCGCATTCTGAAGGGCACGACCGACGCGGAAGCCGCCGCGACGATGGGCTGCACGCCCGAGCTGTGCCAGCTGGCGATGAACATCCTGAGCTGGCAGAAGTTGCGCCAGCGCCTGCCGGCCAAACTGCCACACGGCACCAAGGTCGCCCACAAGACCGGCACCGGCGCGCGGAACAACAACGACGCCGGCATCATCTTTGCCCCGGATGGCAGCCCGGCCTACATCCTGACCGTCTATACCGACGAGCGCCGTTCGTATGCTGACGCCCTGCAACTTCTCCGGCTTCGGCAACGCCGGCCAGACAGATCAGCGCGAAGATGAGTCGCGCATCTTGCTGGGACGCGCTCATTGAGCCGGCGAGGGGAGTCAACGAGCGGCGGCCCTCACCCCCCTGCCCTGTCCCAATCGCTATTTGGGGTTCACTCCAGGTCTCTACCTTCTCTCCCGGACAGTTTGAGAAAAGGGTCTGCTAGGAATCCAATGTGCTGAGTGACTGGTGTTGACCACAGCGCTCATCACGAAAGGACATCCCATGCAGACCCGCCTCAAACTGTTGCACATCTGGACCATCCAACTCCACCAACTCCTGCCCGATCTGCGCGTGACCCGCGTCCGGGTCCTGGCCTTACTGACCCTCGGCCTGATCTGGGCGGAATCGACCACCTTGATCCGCATCGCGGCCGCGCTGCCCCTTGCCGTCCAGGATCTGTCAACCGAACGGCGTCTGCGCCGCTGGCTCGCCAATCGTCAGATGGTCGTTGCCCCCACCTGGCAGGTGTTGCTCGGTGCGTTGCTGGCCCGCCTCGGGCAACGTGACGTCACGCTGGTCTTTGATCCAACGCCCTACGACACCCGGCAGACACTGCTCGTCCTGGGGATCGTCGTCCACCGGCGCGTGCTGCCCGTCGCCTGGCACATCGTGCCCGCGCAGACGACCTGGCCACAGTCGAACCAGCGCTATCTGCGCCGCTTGTGCAGTCGGGTCGCGGCCGTCATGCCGCCCGACACGACCGTCACTCTGCTGGTCGATCGCGGCCTGACCAGCGTGGCGATCATCGATCTGTGTCGGGATCTGGGATGGCACTATGTCATGCGCCTGAGTGTCGATGCGCATCAGGGCGTCCATGTCCGACTAGCCGACGGCACCATCTGTCCGGCATGGGATCTGGTGGCCGGACGTGGGCAGCGTTGGCAGGGAACCGTCGCCGTCTTCCGGGATCACGGTTGGCGGGAGGCTGCGTTGACCATCGTCTGGCCGCACCGCTATCAGGCACCCTGGCTCCTGCTGTCCGATCGGGAGGCGGGTCCGGCACGGGTGGCGGAGTATCGGCGTCGGACGCAGGTCGAAGCGTTCTACGAGGACTGCAAATCGCGTGGCTGGCGGCTCGAAGGGAGTCGGGTGGGTGAGCGCAACCGTCTCAACCGGCTGCTACTGGCCGTCTTCCTGGCAGCCTGGTGGTGTCATCTGCTCGGGCAACAGGTGATTCGTGCTGGCAAGCGTCGCCAGTTCGATCGGGCCGATCGCCGCGATCTGAGCGTGGTGCGGCTGGGTCGCCGCTGGATGCGCGATCGGCTCGATCATCTCCTCCTCCCCGCGCTCCCCTTCCGCTTCCTTGCCGGACGCTGGGTCTGTCGATGGCAATTCTGAAACTGTCCGGGAGAGAAGAGGGCCGCCCCGTCACCCCAGCCGTGCCACCACCCCTTCGTGCCCCCGCAACTCCACTTCTCCCCTATCAACCCGCCCGTCGCGGTCCATGCTGGTCGATAGCATGATCTTTGCATCGTGGAGGTCGGGTAGGTGAATGGCCGTTGGCTGGTCGATGAAGCTGAGCAGGATCAGGTAGCGGTCGTCGCCGGACGAGCGGCGGTAGGCGTAGACGCCGTCTGGTACGTCGTCGGCTGGCTGGTAGGTCCCGACGTTCAGTGCCGGGCTGGAGCGACGGATCTGTAGCAGCGTGCGGGTCAGGTGCAGTATCGAGCGCGGATCGGCCATCTGGGCGGCGACGTTGGTTGTGTCGAGGTCGGGTGCGAAGGGCAGCCACGGCTTGACACCGACCGGGCAGAAGCCGCCGTTCGGGCTTGCATCCCAGGACATCGGTGCACGCGCCGGGTCGCGGCTGAACTGCGCGTCGTTCATGCGGATGCCCCATGGGTCCTGCATGCGATCGGGCGGCACGATGGCGTCGCGCATGCCGAGCTCGTCGCCGTAGTAGAGCGTCGGCGTGCCGCGCAGCGTCAGGAGCAGCATCATCGCCACCCGCGCCTGAGCTGCGCCGATGCGTGACACGATCCGTGGCTCGTCGTGGTTGCCCATGACGTAGTTCGGCCAGCCGCCAGTCGGGATCGCCGCCTCGATCGCATCGACAAGCGCGCGCACGGCGGCTGCGTTCCAGGGCGTGTTCAGCAGGCCGAAGTTGAACGGCAATTGCAGCTCGTCGAGCGCGTCGCCGTAGTAGCGCACCCAGCGCTGCAGATCGAAGATGTGCAGTTCGCCGATCGCCACGCGCGGACTGATCGCCTCGTACTCGTCCAGCACGGAGCGCATGGCGCGGACAGGCTCGTGGATGTCGTCCAGATCGAACTCGTAGATGTGCTGCTGGCGATCGAACTCCTCGCCGTGCGTGCGGTGGGTCGCCAGTGTGCCCTCGTGGGGCGGGTTGTCGCGCAGCTCAGGGTCCTTCATCAGGTTGTGGAGCGCATCGATCCGGAAGCCATCGACGCCGCGCTCCAGCCAGAAGCGCAGGACATTCAGCATGGCGTCGCGCACTTCCGGGTTGCGCCAGTTCAGATCCGGCTGTTCGGTCAGGAAGATGTGCAGGTAGTACTGGCCGGTCGCCTCGTCCCACGTCCACGTCGAGCCGCCGAACGGCCCGATCCAGTTGGTCGGCGGGGAGCCGTCTGGCCGCGCATCGGCCCAGATGAACCAGTCGCGCTTCGAGTTTGTGCGCGACGAGCGGGACTCGATGAACCACGGGTGCTGATCGGAGCAGTGGTTCGGTACGTAGTCGATGATGATCTGCATGCAGCGCGCGTGCGCCTCGCTGACCAGCTCATCGAACGTAGCGAGATCGCCGAAGAGCGGGTCGACGTCGGTGTAGTTCGACACGTCGTAGCCGAAATCGGCCATCGGTGATGGGTAGAAGGGCGAGAGCCAGATCGCGTCGATGCCGAGCGTCTCGTGCAAGTAGTCGAGGCGCTGAACGACGCCGCGCAAATCGCCGACGCCATCGCCGTTGCTATCCTGGAAGCTGCGTGGATAGACCTGATAGACGACGCCAGTCTGCCACCAATGTGGCTCGCCGTGTCTCATCCGCTGGGACCCTTTCGCGCTCGCCAACCTTGTCGGTGTGATAGATGGCCTTTTGCGCTGACCGTCTAGCCCTGTTCGACCGCGTACGTGACAACGACCGACGCCTGGATCGCCATCTCGCCGGCGCTGACTTCCAGCTCAGGTGCGTCCGACATCGTGCGTGCCATCGCGTACGCCTTCATCGGGCGCTCGACTGGCTCGTAGGACAGGCCCGGCTCGGCGATGCTGATGATGACGCCGAGCCGGGCACCCAGCGCTGTGGCGTACGCGTCGGCGCGTGCCTGTGCATTCTGGGCGGCCAGCCGGCAGGCTTCGAGTCGGGCAGGATTGTCGAGCGCAATGCTCCAGTTCGGTCCCTGGATCGTCGCACCAGATCGCGCGACCGCGTCACTCATCAGCTTGCCGATCGGCGCGGGATCGTTCAGCCGCAGTTGGATGCGGTTGGTGGCGTCGTAGCCACGGTGAACCTGCTTGCGGGACGTTTCGTCCCACTCCGTTGCTTCGCTGACGGTCGCGCCGGTCGTCGTGCGGCGTTCTGGCGCGATGGCGAGATCGTCGAGAATCGCGTTGAGCTCTGTCGATCGCTCAGCAACGGTTGCCAGCGCGTTGGCTGCCGCTCTATCCCGATATCCGATGACGATGGTCAGCGTCACTTCGTCGGGTTGGGTGTAGGTGACGGCTGTGCCGCGAACGATTACGGTTGCAGGCATGTTGGGTTCCTTTCGCATTGGCTATCCACACCGCGTGTCTTGCGGAAGATCCTACGACTTCACCACGCTGTCATGTATCACAGGTACCGTTGGCTGCGGCTTGCGCGAGTGTCGCGTCAAGTCGATCTTCCAGGAAAGGATTACTGTCGTCGTGATCTCCCCAACGCACCCACTTGCCCGCTGGTCGCGGATTGGCTTTGTCATTACGGCCTGGCTCTATGCTCTGGCGGTCGTTGGTCAGGTGTTTCTTGCAGGCATCAGTGTATTTGATGATCCTACGCGCTGGCCGGACCATGTTTCGTTCGGCCAGATGATTGGTTCACTGACCGTCCTGCTTGTGATCTTCGCCGTCCTTGGC
Organism: Thermomicrobiales bacterium; assembly: GCA_023954495.1. NCBI lineage: Bacteria > Pseudomonadati > Thermomicrobiota > Thermomicrobia > Thermomicrobiales > Thermomicrobiales bacterium. The sequence continues at coordinate 22,892 of JAMLIA010000021.1, forward strand.
CGTCTGCCCTGGCTGCTTGTTGGCCTCGCGTTTGTCGTATTCATGTTGTATGGCATGCAGTATCCATTCGCGCTGTCCGACATCGGTACGATGGCAGCGCTGCACGCTGTCAACGCGCTGGTCATGTTCTGGTTGACCGTGACGCTTGCCCAGCGCGCTCAGCCGCTCGCGTTCGGCTCAGCCCGCGCCTGACCTGAGCAGCGCCGGTCCATTGACAGCCGCCCTGCTCTCCTTCACGATGCATGTATCGAGCAACTGAATGGGAATGGAGCGCCCCGATGCGGACGATCATGGCCGGTGTTCTCTACGAACCGAACCAGCCGATCCGTGTTGAGCAGGTCGACCTCGACGATCCGCGGGACAGCGAGGTACTCGTCCGGATCGCCGCCAGCGGCGTCTGCCGCAGTGATCTGCACGCGATCAACGGCGAATGGCGCATGCCGCTGCCGATGGTGCTCGGGCACGAGGCGTCCGGTACGGTCGAGGCCGTCGGCCCCGGAGTGACTCGGGTCGCGCCGGGCGATCCGGTCATCCTCTCCTTTGCGCCGAACTGCGGCCAGTGTCGCTACTGCGTCGCCGGACAGCCGCATCTCTGCGAGACGATGCGCGGCTATCCAGCCGGAACGCTGCCGGGTGGCGGCACGCGTCTCTCCAGCGGCGGGCAGCCCGTCTATCATTTCGCCCGCACCGCCACGATGGCCGAGTATGCGGTCGTTCACGAGAGCGCGGCGATACCGATTCCGTCCGATGTCTCGCTGGAGATGGCAGCGTTGGTCGGCTGCTCGGTGACGACCGGAATCGGCGCGGTGATCAATACTGCCGGTGTTGAGCCGGGCAGCACCGTCGCCGTCATCGGCTGCGGTGGCGTTGGGCTGAACATCGTCCAGGGTGCCAGGCTGGCGAACGCGTCCCAGATCATCGCGGTCGACATCAGCGAGCCGAAGCTGGAGCTGGCGCGACGATTTGGCGCGACCGATGATGTCGACGCCCGCGAAGCCGATCCGGTTCGGCGCATTCGTGAGCTGACCGGCGGTGGTGTCGACTACGCCTTCGAGGCGCTTGGGACCGGGCCGACCGTCAGGGTGGCGTTCGACTGCCTCCGCCCGGGCGGCACGGCGGTGGTTGCCGGCATGGCTCCAGATGGCGTCGTGGCCGAGATCGATGCCCGTATGATCGCCCTGACCGAGAAGAAGTTGAAGGGCAGCTTCTACGGCTCGGCGCGCGTCTCGATTGACATGCCGCGCCTTCTGACGCTGGCCAAAGCCGGCAAGGTCGACCTCGAGAGCCTGGTGACCCGCCGCTATCCGCTCGACGAGATCAACGAAGCCTACGCCGCGCTCGACCGTGGCGATGCCGGCCGTGGCCTGATTGTGTTCGACTGAGGCGACCCTCCGTTGTGGATGTGCAGAACGCCGCAGAATAGACGGCCCGCAAACCCATCGTAGAGACATGACCCGGCTTGTCCATCGTCGTGAGGCGATCCCTCCCGTACAGGGGGACAACGATCTCGGCGAATTGACACCAGGTCGGCCTCAAAATGTAGGGGCGTATGCAATACGCCCCTACATTTCCACGTGCGCAATGTGCGTGGATCGTGCGCAAATATCTCCGGGTCATTTCCCTACGAACGTATCGGTAGCGGCTCACTCGCCTGACAGATTCACTGAAATGCTGCCACTTGGAAACATTGGTGCTGACGACTTACTCAGGGCAGACTACTCACCACCGCGTCACTTCACCACCCCGAGCGCAGTTCCGGCCTGTTCCAGCTCCAGCGCACGCTCCCTGTCTTCGGCGATTCTGCCCGGCGATTTCTGGGAGATCGGATCGAGCCGCAGGGTCAGGAAGAAGGTGAAGATGGCGAAGCCGCAGGCGATCAGGAATGGCACCTGATAGCCGACATAGTTCAGGATGAAACCGGTTGAGACCGGCACGATGATCGCGGCGGTGTGTTGCAGCGTGACACCCATCGCCAGCGACGGCGCGATCTCGTTGGTCACGGCAATCTTGCGCAGGTAGGTCGCCGAGCCGATCGACGAGAGCGGCATGATGAATGAGTAGGCGACGTATGACAGGCTGGCGATGTAGACGTTGTCGACCAGCGCGTAGCCGCCGAGCGCCAGCACGTAGGCGATGTTGACCATCGAGAGCATGCGCTTCTCGCCGAAGGTGTCGATCATCCGACCGATCGCCGGGCTGGCAAACATCCCACCGGTTCGTACGGCGATCAGCAGCGCCGAAATCTCCGGCACACCGAGATGGTATTGGTGGACGAGTACCCAGAGGCCGAACGAGAAGAAGATCTGCTGCCGACCGCCGTCGAGCATACAGAGGTAGTAGTACATCTTGTATGGCTTGCGGAAGACGATTGGGTCGCGTCTGCCAAGGAATGCGCGCTCCTCGCCGTCATGCAGATTGGGGAAGTTGTAGATCGCAATGGCGGCGAGGATGCCGAAGATGCCGGCGATGATGAACATGGGCCGGAACGAGAGCAGATCGAAGTAGAAGACCAGAAAGACCATCACCATTGCAATCAACGCGCCGGCGCTATTGATCGCGCCCATCTTGCCCAGGATGCTGCCGCTGCGACGCTCGGTCGTCAGGCTCATGCCCAGCGCGTATTGGGTCTGCAGGACGGTGTGATAGCCCATCGACGAGATGATGACCCACGGCGCGACGGTCCAGAACGAGTTCGACAGACCGAAGAGCATGTAGCCGACGCCCATCACGACCAGCATCATTGAGGTCAGGCGTGGAACTGACATGCGATAGAAGATGGCGGTCAGGAAGATGAGCAGGAAGCCTGGCACTTCGCGAATGGCAGTGATATAACCAAATTGTGGCCCTTGGAGATTGAGAACGTCCTCGAAATAATTGGTTACTATGTTTTCTTGAATAGACATCGCCAGCCCGAAGCAGAGCGTCATGATCGCCATGAGGAAGAATCCGCGATGCGCTGCTGGTGATGAAAGTTCTGAAAAACGCTTGATCTGCTGCACGTTACCCCCGCTGCCCGAGTAACCCTGACTGACCACCCCGCCCCCACGGCACGGCGGTCAAGATCGCAATCATACGCCCATTCTCGGTAACTGTTGACGATGCGTTGCCCAACTGCGACGATCTGCGCACTGAAACAGGCGAAGGGAGCGCGCGAGCATGGCGTCATGTCGTCGGGCTGTGGTCGGTCTGTTGTTGCTGGCAATCACCGTGTTGCTCGTGCCCAGCGCCGCGGCTGCGCCAATCGAGCACACTGCCTTCAACCGCACCTGGGCACGCACCGACATGCCGCTGGTCACCTACCAGACATCGCGCACCTGGATGTGGGGTCCGCTGGCCGCGTCGGAATTGCTGACTGAGCCGTACGCTGAGGCTCCCGGCGGGCATCGCCTCGTCCAGTACTTCGACAAATCCCGCATGGAGATCAACGACCGCAACGCCGATCGCTCGTCGCCGTGGTACGTGACGAACGGGCTGCTGGCCAGCGAACTGATCTCGGGCCACATGGCGGTCGGCGACCGCGCCTGGCTGGTGCGTGATCCGGCTGTCGTGAACGTCGCTGGCGATGCCGATGACCCGAACGGGCCGACCTACGCGACCTTCGCAACGCTGCTCGATGTTCGCCGGACTGAGGCTGGTGCGTCGATCGTCGCGACGCTTACCCGCGATGGTCAGGTCGGCGCGGATCCGGCGCTGGCGCAGTGGGGCGCGACAGATGCCGAGTGGGTTGCGCAGACTGCTCACTGGGTCGCGAGCCCCTTCTGGGCGTTTATGCAGAGCGAAGGCGTTATCTATGAGGATGGCGTCTACGCGCAGGAAGCGCTCTTCGAGAACCCGTTCTACGCGACCGGCTACCCGATCAGCGATGCGTACTGGAGCCAGGTGCTGGTCGGCGGTGTTCAGCAGAATGTGCTGATGCAGTGCTTCGAGCGGCGCTGCCTGACCTACACACCGCTGAACGCGCCGGAGTGGCAGGTCGAAGCCGGTAACATCGGCCTGCATTACCTCACCTGGCGCTACGGGCAGGCAGGAGAGACGCCGGAGCCGGCCAAGGTCAGCACCGGCGATCTGCGCATCGACTACATCCTGCCGGACCCGAGTTGGGAAGCAGGTGCGGAGTATGAGTACGTCCTGATCCGCAACTACGATGAGGTCACGATCCATCTGGAAGGCTGGCAGGTGCGCGACGAGTCCGGCACCACCTTCACCTTCCCGGATGTCGTGCTGCTGCCCGGGGCGTCTCTCCGACTCCACGTCGCCAAGGGCTTGAACACCGGAACGGACATCTTTTGGGGTCGGACGGGAGCGGTCTGGAACAACGGCGGTGACTCCGGCTACCTGATTGATCCAACTGGCAAGATCGTCGCGGGCTATTTCTATTGAGCGAGATGAGCGCGCCGTTGCGCTCTGGCCACACCCGTCGCCGTTGACGGGCGCAGCCGATCGCTATACCCGACGTTGCCGTGGGTCCAGAGCGTAGCGGAGGCCATCACCGATCAGGTTGAAGCACAGTGCAGTGATGGCGATGATGACGCCCGGCAGCGACGAGACGTGCGGCGCGACGCTGAGTACGCGGCGGCCCTCGTCAACCATCAGGCCCCACTCGGCCGTCGGTGGCGACACACCCAGCCCGAGAAAGCTCAGGCTGGCGGTGAACACGACGAGCAGACCGATGATTGTGGTGGCATAGACCAGCACGGGTGCCATCACGTTCGGCAGCATGTGCCGGCCAATGATGCTGGTAAACGGCGCACCGATCGCGCGGGCGGCAGTGACGTACTCCGAGTGGGCCTGCTCGCGCGTCGCCGTGTACGTCATCCGGGTGAGCGGCGCGATCGTTACCAGCGTCGTAGCCAGAATCACCGAGCGTGATCCCGGGCCCATCGCGGCGGCGATCGCAATCGCGAGGATCACGCTCGGCAGGGCGAAGAGCACGTCCATCAAGCGCATGATGATCGTATCGATGAATCCGCCGAGATACCCGGCGGTCAGGCCGAGGAACAGGCTGATGACCGATGCGATCGCGACCGGGATCAGCGCGTTCGGCAGCGAGACACGCCCGCCCCAGATCAGGCGGCTCAGCATGTCGCGTCCCTGAAAGTCCAGCCCGAGGATGTGGCCCTCGGTGCCCATCGACTTGAGCCGCATCGTCGAGTCGCTGGTGATCGGGTTATAGGGACTGATGATTGGTGCGAAGATCGCCGCCAGTGCAATCAAGAGGATGACGATTGCCCCAGCCACTGCGGCCTTGTCCTGCGAAAACCCGCGCAGCGCGGCGCGCCAGCCGGACTGCGAGGGTCGAAGAGTGTCGGAGACGAGCGCGCGCGCGTCGCGATCATCATCCTCGATGGTTGCGCTACGACTAGAGCTAATGCTCACGCATGTCCTCCTCCTACATCAATCGGATGCGCGGATCGATGACCCCCTGGAGGACATCGGCGAGCAAGTTCAGGGACGTGAAGACGAGCGCGATGAGGACAGTGATCGTCATGATGACCGGCACATCCCGCGCGCCGATGCTCGTGTAGAGCTGCTGGCCCATCCCCGGCCAGGAGAAGACCACCTCAGTGATGAGCGACCCGCCCAGCAGATACCCGGCCTGCAGCGCAACGATCGTGATGAACGTCGGCATCGCGTTGCGCAGTGCGTGGCGCAGGACGACGACGTGCTCGGCCAGCCCCTTCGCGCGTGCCGTCCGCACAAAATCGAGATTCATGATCTCCAGGATCGACGAGCGCACCTGCCGTGCGATGACGGCCGCCGGTACTGCCGCTGTCGCGACGGTGGGCAGCACCAGGTGGCGGGCGAGATCTCCCAATCCGCCGTCACCACGAACGTCGTACATGCCAACTGCCGGGAACCAGCCCAGCTTCAGCGAGAAGATGATCAGCAGCATGATCGCCAGCCAGAACGACGGCAGGCTGGCACCGATGATCCCGAGGATCGTCGCTGTCCGATCGGTCCGTGAGTTCGGTCTCGTGCCGGCGATGACACCGACTGTCAGGCCGATGACGACTGCAACGACCAGTGATGATCCGGCGAGGATGACCGTATTCGGGAAGCGATCCTTCACGATGCCGAACGCGCTGATGCGATGCTGGTACGAGCGCCCGAAGTCACCCTGCACCGCGTTGCGCAGCCAGTAGAAGTACTGGACCGGCATCGGCTTGTCGAGGCCCATGGCCCGACGAATCTGCTGAATCTGATCTTCCGGCGCGTTAGACGGCAACTGTGCCCGCGCCGCGTCTCCGGGTGTGAGATGGACGATCGTGAAGATCAGGATGGAGACGCCGAACAGGACGGCGACCGTTGCGATGAGTCGACGAATGATGTATCTGCCCATACGTCACACGACCTTTCCGTCTGGATGTTCGGTGCGCACCGCATCTGCGATGCGCACCGGCATGGCTATTCGTCGATCCAGAGCTTGGTCAGGTCATAGTTGACGTTGACCGAGTGGACGAATCCCTTCAACGAGGGCTTCATCAGATGCGGCAGCTTGTCGTGGGTGATGGCCACGAAGGCACAGTCTTCGACCATGGCCTTCTCGTTGGCCTTGCGATACAGCTCGTTCGACGTGGCGGTATCCGTGGCCTCCGAGCCGGCGACGAGGAACTCGTCCAGCTCCACGTTCGGGTTCTCACGGTTGGTGTAGCCCGCATCCCCGGCGTCCTGCTCGGAGCGATAGCGCGACTCGGCCTGGATATTGACAAAGAAGTTCGTCGGCATACCCCAGGCGGTGCCCCACATGATCATGTCGGTGCGCTCGCGGAAGATGATGCCGAGGTAGGTGACCCACTCGGTCAGCTCCAGCTCAAGGTCGATGCCAACCTCCGCGAGGTTGTCCTTGATGAACTGCGCGACCGCCCCGGCTTGTGGCCAGCCTGAAGCTGTTGGAACGCCCAGCAGTTTCGTCTTGAAGCCATCCGGGTAACCGGCTTCGGCGAGCAGCTCGCGCGCCTTGTCGGGATCGTAGGGGAACGGCTTCCAGTCCGGATCGTAGGCCGGCGCACCCGGAGAGAGCAGGCCGTAGGCCGGGATCGCCGAGTCGCGAAACAGGTCGCGCGCGATCGCCTCGCGGTTGATCGCGTAGCTGATCGCCTGGCGAATGCGCACGTCCTTGCCATATTCGTTGCGGAACTGGAACCGGTAGTAGGCGACCTGTGGCGTCATGCCGTCCGACAGGGTGAACCCCTCGTCGATGAGGCTCTGGATGACGTCGGGCGGCGGGTCACTCATCAGGTCGATCTCGCCCGTTTGCAGGGCGACGACACGCGCCTGATCTTCCAGGATCGGGCGGATGATGACTTCATCGAGATAGGCTTTCTCGCCCCAGTAATCCTCGTTGCGCTCGAACTTGGTCCGCTGTCCCTCGACGCGCTCGACAAAGCGGAACGGTCCGGTGCCGGACGGGTTGGCCGCCAGGTTCTCGTTGCCGACCTTCTCGATCTGCGTCGGGCTGGCGATGCCGAACCAGTAGTAGTCGCCGATGGTCGACAGGAACTCGGCGACCGGTCGATCGTGCGTGATCGTCCAGGTGAATGCATCCGGCGCTGTCACCTCGGTCGCATACTGAAACGCGAACTGCCCGTGCCAGGCGGTCTCGTAATAGAACTTCGAATCTGCCACCGACATGCGCTCGTAGTTCGCCATGACCGCGGCGGAATCGAAGTCAGTGCCGTCGTGAAACTTCACGCCTTCACGCAGCTTGAACGTCCAGGTCAGCCCGTCCTCGGTCGCTTCCCAGCTCTCGGCGAGCAGCGGGACGATCTCCGGGGTGCCTTCGGTGACGGAGAGATCTTTCCGGACGAGGCTCTCGTACATCATCGTCGACTGTCGCCAGGCTGCCCAGGCGTTGGTTGTGTGTGGATCGAGCGCGTCGGCGTCGCCGCCCATGCCCCAGACGAGTGTGCCGCCCGACTTCGGGTCTCCGGCCTCAGCTTCGCCCTGCGGTGCTGTTGCTTCTGCGGCGGGCGTGCTGCCGGGATTCGTGTTGGTGTTATTGCCAAAGTCGTCGTCGCCACCGCAGGCGGCCAGCAGGCCTGGCAGGACGACGCTGCTGATGCTGGCGAGTGCACCCAGCCGGAGCATCGTACGGCGTGTTATCCGGTGTGACGACAAGGTGTGGAGTTCCACAGGTTAGCTCCTCACATCTGTGCGATGGTGTTCGGTGGCTACGACAGGGATTTCCAATAGGCCTTTTGCGCGTCCCGGATCCTGGCGATGGCGGCCTCGCCGCTCTCCCCGACCGTGCTGTACTGCGGCTGGTTCTTGAGTCCCTCCAGCGCCAATGGCTCGTCAATATTCGTGCGCTGTTCGGCCAGCGTCTCGACGATCGCCAGCGTGCAATAGGGCCCGTACAGCTCGCTGTAGCCGCCCTCCTGCAGGATGACGAGACGTCCGTTGGCGTGCTGCTCGGCGATGTCGATCATCGCCTGCGTCATGCGCCGATACCCCTCGGTCGTCACGCACATGCGCCCGAGCGGGTCCATCGTACTGGCGTCCTGCCCGGCTGAGACGAGGACAATCTCCGGATTGAACTCGTCGGCGATCGGACGAATGATCCGCTCGAACGCGGCCAGATAGGTCGCATCGCCACTGCCCGGCGGCAGCGCGACGTTGACGGTATAGCCCTCGCCCGCGCCGCTGCCGGTCTGGGCGATCTCACCGAAGCCCGGCGGGTAGAGTTGATCCTGATGCAACGAGACGAACAGCACATTCGGATCGTCATAGAACGCGTCCTGCGTCCCGTTGCCGTCGTGGACATCCCAGTCGAGCACCATGACCCGCTTCAGTCCGTGGCGGTTCTGTGCGTGCCGGGCGGCGATAACAACGTTGTTGAAGATACAGAAGCCCATGCCTTTTTCGGCCATGGCGTGGTGGCCCGGTGGGCGGATGTTGGCAAACGCGCGTCGGACGCTCCCTTCGACAACGGCATCGACTGCGGCCATGCCGCCACCGGCGGCCAGCAGCGCGATGTCATACGAATCGGGGCTGGCCGGGGCACCCTCGCCAGTGTCCCCGCCACCCTCAGCGCAGATCTGCTTCACGCGCTCGACGTACTCCGGCGTGTGATAGACGGTGATGTCCGATTCCTGCGCCGGACTGGCCGCGATCTGTGTCAGATCCTTCGACAGTCCAGTCATGTCGACCAGATGCTTCGTCCGCATGACGAGGCGATAGTTCGACGGGTGCATGGTTGGCTCAACGAACGGCACCTGTCTGCCTGATCCCCAGGCAGTCTGCAGACCCGGGTTGTGCTGGAGATAGCGATCGTCGTAGACGAAGCCGATGGCTGGTTTCGTTCCCACTGTTTCATTCCCCTCAATGCCACATACACGGTCCCTCAAACCGCTTCGATCTGCCGCAGGTATCCGCGTTCCTTTCACGTTGCGCGTATGCCGAATATGTCGATCTGGGCACGATCAACCGAGATGCACCTGCACATTCGTTGGGCATGTGATGAGCGGCATTGCGCTGGCTCGCGGCAGCGCGAGCGTCCTCAGCATTGAGGCGATGCGATCGTTAAGACACCGAGCGACACCAATGACGGGAGACAGGGGACTCCGCAGGCGCGGGTGAAAACAGCTATCCGAGTGCTTGCGGTGTCAGTGACACGTACAAGCTTCCTGATCCCGACTCACGAATGTTGCTGGTTTCAAGGCGACGCAGGCGGCAGCATCACATGGGTGTGCATGCTTGTCAATACCTCGGAGAACGCGAAAATCTTTGCAAAGCTGTGATACCGGGTATGGCATAGAGAGCGTGTGAACAATATCACGGGTAGGGTTGGAATGGCTGCACACCTGGCGACCAATATGTAATCTTCGGTGGTCAACCAAGCAACTGGAACGATGTATCGCGCACGCGGGAACGCTCTCCTGTGTCCGGATGTGTCGAACGAGTGGGAGATCTTTCGCGTGCGCGCTCAAGATGACAGGTGAAGATGGTGGCTGCCGGTTGGACAACTTGACATTGACAACGCACTCAAAGACAGGGGAAGCGGGCGGCTGCAGATCCAGCTTGCCGCGCCGAATATTGCGGTTGGCGGATTGCTGGCACCAGCAATGGAAGCGTCTCGGTCCGGCAGCCATCCTCTTCACCTGTCATCTTGAGCGCGCACGCGAAAGATCTCCCACCCGTTCAAGGCATCCGGACGCAGGAGAGCGCTCTCGACAAGGACATCTCCGCGAGAGAAGCGCGGCATACTTCCCTGACTTGTTGATGACGAGCGAGCGAGAGGACAGTGGTTGTGTGTGCAGACGAGGCACTGGGGCGATGTACGTGGGCGGGTAATGATCCGCTGTATACGCGCTACCACGATGAAGAGTGGGGCGTGCCCTGCCACGACGACCAGAAGCTGTTCGAGATGCTAATCCTGGAAGGGTTCCAGGCGGGGCTGGCCTGGATCACGATCCTGCGCAAGCGCGAGAACTTCCGCCGTGCATTCGAGGGCTTCGACCCGCAGCACATCGCGGCCTACGGCGAGGCCGATGCGGCACGCCTGCTGGCTGACCCGGGGATCGTGCGTAATCGGCTGAAGATTGCAGCAGCGTCGCGGAATGCGCGCGCGTTCCTTGCCGTCCAGGACGAGGTCGGCTCCTTCGACCGCTACCTGTGGAGCTGGACCGATGGCGAAACCATCCGCCACCCCGAGGGCTACACGATGGAGACGATCCCGGCGACAACACCGCTTTCCGACGTGATCTCCCGCGACCTGAAGCGCCGCGGGTTCACGTTCGTTGGCTCGACAATCATCTACGCCTATCTGCAGAGCGTCGGCATCGTCGATGACCACATGCGCGGCTGCTTCAAGTTCGTCGAGCGTTGAGCGAGCGGTCGCGCGCCAGCCGTCGCAGCACCGCCGTCGCGGCGTGGTAGCCGCACATGCCGTGGACACCGCCGCCTGGCGGTGTGGCCGCTGAGCAGAGGAAGATGCGCGGATTCGGCGTTGTGTATGGATTGGTGCGCAGGATCGGGCGAGTGAAGGTCTGGCGCAGATCCGGGCGGCCGACCGAGATGTCGCCGCCGATGAAGTTGGCGCTGACCGCCTCGATGTCGGCTGGGTACATGACCTGCCGGGCGATGATGCGCTCGCGGAAGCCGGGCGCGAAGCGTTCGATTTGGGTGTCGATGGCGGTGGTCATGTCGAGCGTTGAGCCGTTCGGGACGTGGCAATAGGCCCACAGCGTGTGGATGCCGTCCGGCGCACGCGATGGATCGAACAGCGTCGGCTGTGCGGCGATGATGAACGGCGCGTCCGGATGCCCGCCGCGCGAGACGGCGCGCTCAGATGCGGCGATCTCCTCCAGCGTCCCGCCCAGATGCAGTGTCCCGGCCTCGCGACACTCGTCCGCCGCCCACGGCACCGGACCGTTGAGCACGTAATCCATCTTGAAGACGCCGGGTGCCTGCCGCATTCGTGTCAGTTGCCGCCGGTACCCACGCGGTAGCTGCGGCTCGGCGATTTGCGCCAGTGCCGACGCCGATGTATCGAACAAATAGGTCCGCGCCGGTGGCAGGTCGGCCAGGCGCATGACGGTCGTGTCGGTCACGATTTCGCCGCCGAGTGCTGTGAGGTAGCCGGCTAGCGCGTCGCTCAGGCGCTGGGCTCCGCCGCGTGGGAACGGCCAGCCGGTTGCGTGCCCGAGCACACCGAGGACGAGGCCGAACGCGGCACTGACGTGCTCTTCTAATGGAAGAAACGAGTGCGCAGCCAGCCCGGCGAAGAGCGCTCGCGCCTGCGGACTGGTGAACGTCGCTGACGCGAACGACGCTGCCGGACGGAGTGCCTGAATGCCGAAGCGCGCCAGCAAGCCTGGGTGATCGGGCAGGTGCGCCGGCGCGAGGGCGTCCTCCAGCAGGTCGTTCGCATCGTGGACCAACGGTTCAAAGAGCGCACGCCAGCGCTCGCCATCGCCGCCGAGTGTCTGGCCGGTGGCCGCGATGTCGCGCCGCAGCAGCACCGCTTCGCCGGAATCGAGCGGGTGCGCCAGTGCGACCGGTGGATGCACCCACTCCAGACCGTAGCGGTCGAGCGGCAGGGAGCTGAGCCACGGCGAGGCGAACGCCAGCGGGTGGATCGCTGCGCCGAGGTCATAGGTCACGCCGGGAACGCTCGCCTCAGCCGAACGTGCCCCGCCGCCGGGACGGTCGTGCGCCTCGTAGACGCGCACCGAATGCCCCTGCTCGGCCAGCCGGATCGCTGCTGCCAGCCCGTTCGGCCCCGCGCCGATGACGATTGCATCGAGCACCGACGCCGCTCCTTTCCTTCGTTCATCGCGACCATGCTACGCTGCCGACAGCATAGTGCCCCGCAACTGGTGAGCCGGGACCCTGCCCGGATGAGCAGGTCGCCCCTGCCGACCCGGCTGATGCCGTCGGGATCGGCGCTCGGCACACTTGATACATGACACATTCGCCTGAACGAAAGGGGCATATACCAATGAATGCGAATGATGGAACGATGATTCCACAGTCTGGCTTTGCTGATGTCGTCGCCGGTGTCGGCGCATGGACGGTCGGTGTTGACGCGCGGCGGCGCTACGGTGCGACTGGCATCGTCTGGGCCGAGGGCGTCGTCATCACCGCCGATCATGTCGTCGAGCGGGATGAGGACATCGTCGTCATCCTGCCGGATGGCAGCGAAGTATCGGCGACCGTCGCTGGCCGCGACCCGGCCAACGATCTCGCGGTGCTGCGCGTCGATGGTGCGACCACGGTCGCGCCGCGCGCCGATGCGACGCGGGTTGGCGACATCTGTCTGGCTGTCGGTCGGGCCGGTGGCAACCTGAGCGTGTCGCTTGGCATCGTGTCGGCAATCGGCACGATCTGGCGGCGACGGCGTGGCGGGATGCGGCGGCAGGTCGTGCGACCGGATGTCACCCTCTACCCCGGCTTCTCCGGTGGCCCGCTGATCAACGCGACTGGCGAGATGATCGGCATGAGCTCGTCTGGCCGCGGCGGCGTTGTTGCCGTTCCGGTCGCCGAGATCGAGCCGATTGTCACCGAGCTGCTGACCCACGGTCGGCGTCGACGAGCCTTCCTCGGCATGACGAGCCAGCCGGTCGCACTGCCGACCGCGCAGTCGTCCGGCCAGGAGAGCGGTCTGCTCGTCGTCGGTGTCGCACCGGAGTCTCCGGCGGCAGCCGGCGGTCTGATCGTCGGGGACATTGTGATCGGCATCGGTGATGCTGCGATCCGCGACACCGACGATCTGCGCGAGGCGCTCTCGTCCGACCTGGCTGGGAAGTCGGTGCAGATCCACCTGCTGCGCGGTGGTGCCGAGCAGATGCTCGACGTCACTGTCGGCGAGCAGTAAGGAATGACGAGCGCGCGTCAGGTCGCCCGCGTCGCGATCGCGTCACCCTACCCGTCTGTGCGGGCAGGCTTGCGAGCGATGCTGACGCCGCTCGAAGCGGTCGAGGTCGTTGCCGATATCATCGGCGGCGATCTCGATCCATCCGATGCTGTCGATGTGCTGGTCATTGATATCGCGCAGGGCGAGCTTGCCGAATTCGAGCATATGTCGACCACCTTGGCGCACGCCGCGATCGTTGCGCTCGTCGATGATTCCGACGCTGGCCGTCGGGTGCTGACCTCAGCCGGTCGCCCAATTGCGATTCTGTCGCGTGAGGCGGGGCCGTCTGAGATCAGTGCAGCCGTCCTTGGTGTGCTGTCCGGCCTGATCGTCCTCGATCCGACCGTTGCGCCAATGGACACGAAAGCCTCTCCGCTGACCGACTACGACCAGACGCTGACCGAGCGTGAGCGTCAGGTGATCGAGCTCGTCGCGCTGGGCCTGCCCAATAAGTCGATCGCCGTCGAGTTGGGCATCAGTGAGCACACCGTGAAATTTCACGTCGCCTCGATCCTTGACAAGCTGGACGCCGCCAGCCGCACCGAGGCCGTCGCCATCGCCGCGCGCCACGGGCTGCTTGCGCTCTGAGCAAGACGCCAGTGCCAGCAATGGCGAGCAGTCCGATCCGACAGTTAACGCCGCCGCTTGCCATTTCGAGCGCGCACGCGAGAAATCTTCCCCGCGTTGGACTGTGTCGGACGGGTGGGAGATCTTTCGCTGCGGTTCAGCGGTCGATTGAAGGTGACAGAGACAGGGGCTGGACTGCGACTTCATTGGCGCTGACAGCCCGCAGAAATCCTCGATCCTCCACAATGCCCGATCTTCCCGTATCCTGCTCGCATTGAGCGGCAATGGTGAAGGGAACATGGCAAACGATGGCAATTCATAAGTTCTCCCCGGACCACTACTTTTCGACGATGGGCAGCCACGAGGCGGTGCTGCGCATCGCAGACGGCGACACGGTCGTCACGACGACGATCGATGCCGGCGGGCGCGACGCGTCCGACACGGTGATCCATCAGGGTGGCAACGGCCAGACCGGCCCGTTTTATGTTGAGGGCGCCGAACCGGGTGATGCGCTGGCCGTCCGGCTGGATAGTTTCGCGCCGAACCGTCGCCGTGGCTGGAGCGCCTCGGTGATCGCCGAGCGCATCCTCGATCCGGAGTTCGTTCGCGACCTCCCGGCCCGAAAGACGATCGACTGGGATGTCGATGTCGAAGCTGGCACGGTCACGCTGGCCGACGCGGGCACAGCGCTCGGACAGCTCGTTCTGCCCCTGGCTCCCATGCTCGGCTGCTTCGGCGTCGCACCGGCCGGTGGGCAGGCCATCTCAACAGCAACATCCGCATTCCACGGCGGCAACATGGACTACCGCGGGCATCGACCGGGCGTGACAGTCATCTTTCCGGTTGCGGTGTCGGGTGCGCTGTTCCACCGCGGCGATGGCCACGCGGTGCAGGGCGACGGTGAGATCGTCGGAACCGGCGTCGAGATCTCGATGGATGTGCAGTTCACCGTCTCGGTCATTAAGCAGAGCAACATCGTTTGGCCACGCACGATCGACGACGACTACATCATGGCGCTCGGCAACGCCCGCCCGCTGGACGAAGCGCTGCAGGCCGCGACGACCGAAATGGTGCGCTGGCTGTCCGCCGACTACGGCCTCGACACCCGCAGCGCCTCAACCCTGCTCGGCCAGACGATCGAATACGACATCGCCAACGTCTTCGACCCGGCCTACACGGTCGTCGCGAAGCTGAACAAGCGCTGGTTGCCGTAGCGGTAGAGCTGCGTCATGTCCCTATACAGGGATCGGCGGCGTCTCCCTTATCCAAGTCACGCATCAATCGCCGGGCGGTGGATTTCATACTGGTCGGCGGTGGGGCAGTACCAGTCGCCGGTGAGGCGACCCAGGGCATCAAGGCGCTGCAGGTCGATGCGGTTGTTGGCGATCAGCAGGTCGTCGCGGATGTGGATGCGCACGACTTCGGCGATGACCAGGTGCGCTCCATACGGCAGACCACCGACCGGAAAGACCTGCCGGACGACGCATTCGAGATTGGCCGGTGCCTCGGCCACGCGGCGCGGCTGGACGACCTCGCTGGGCACGGCGGTCAGGCTGCTGGCATCGAACTCGTCGATTTCCTGCGGCCACTCAGCAGCGGTGATCGCCATCTGCGGGCCGAGTGCGGCGCTGACGGTGTTGATGACCAGCTCACCGTTCGCGCGAATGTTCTGCAGCGTGTCCTTCTCCTCGCCGTCGCGCGCGCCGATTGACAGGGCGATGTGTGGCGGTGTCGAAGTGATCATCATGAAGAAGCTGAACGGTGCGAGATTGTCTTTGCCGTTGGCATCGATTGTCGATGTCCAGCCGATCGGACGCGGCACGACCAGGCTGGCCATCAGCTTGTAGGCGAGTTGTGGGTCAAGTTCGGCAGGGTCGAATTGCATGGCCCATCCTTTCGGAATGCGCGTATTGTAGTCGCGATGTGTTGCGGCTGGGCAACCTCACTCACTAAAGGTTGCCCGCGAATCCGTAATTTCCCGGATGTGCCGCCGGTTGCATGACGCTACTCTGTCCGTGTGGGCGCTGGAATGCCCAGCGCCGGTCACTGATGGAGGCTTGATATGGACCAGATCTGCTTCGCGGTTCCGATCCTCCCGGGGAAGGTCGATGTTGCCCGAGCTTTCATGACCGAACTTGAAACCGAGCGGAAGGCCGACTACGACCGCTCGGAACGGCGGATAGGCATTACGAAGGAAGTGTGGTTTCTGGCGAACCTGCCGTCAGGCGAGCATTTCGTTGCTTACATGGAGAGCGAGAACTTCGCGCAGGCACTGCAGATGTTCAGCCAGTCCCAGGATGCGTTCGACCGCTGGTTCAAGGAGCGGCTGGCTGAGGCAACCGGTCTCGATCTCGCTAATCCTCCGACCGACATGAGCTTGCCAGAGATGCTCTCCAGTTATCAGACGTAACGCACACTGCCTGATTGCGGGTTGTGCGTGCAGCAGGAGCGCCTGACCATTGCCCGACTGTGGCGAGGTCAGGCGCGATTCCGATCCCTGGCGAAGGCGCGCAGTTCGTCGCGGACGCTGGGGTGGGCTATCTGGATCAGTGCCTCGGCGCGCTCGCGCAGGTTCTTTCCATAGAGATGAGCAATGCCGTACTCGGTGACGACGTAGTGGACGTGCGCCTGGTCGGCGTCACCATCGCGCCCTCGTTGAGCCGCCCGACGATGCGCGAGACCGCCTCTTTCGGCCGCCATCGGGGGCGGCGCGATGATCGCCTTGCCGCCGTCGGCCAGCGCCGCGCCGCGGATGAAGTCGGTCTGCCCGCCGAAGCCGCTGTAGACGCGATCGCCGATCGACGCGGCACAGACCTGCCCGGTCAGGTCGATCTCGATGGCCGAGTTGATTGCGACCATGCGGTGGTTGCGGCGGATGACCGACGTGTCGTTGTGCGATCGCGGCCATCTCCACTTGCGGGTTGTCGTGGACGAAGTCGTACAGCCGCTGCGTGCCCATCGGGAATGATGTCTGTTACCGGGATGGATCGGGTTGCGCGTGCCGGTGATGACTCCTGCCTCAACCAGGTCGATGACGCCATCGGAGAACATCTCCGTGTGCAGGCCGAGATTACGGTGGCCACCGAGTTGAGCCAGCACGGCGTTCGGGATGCTGCCGTGCCCAGTTGCAGGGTCGCCTCGTCCTCGATCAGCGTCGCGACGTGCTCGCCGATCCGGTGTTCGGCTTCGTCCGGGTTGCGGCATCCGGATTTCCGGCAGTGGCGTATCGACCTCGACGATTGCGTCGATCTGATCAACGTGGATGAAGCCGGCCCCATGCGTCCGCGGCATCGCCGCGTTCACCAGTGCGATGACCGAACGTGCCTGGTGGATGGCTGCCATCGTGACATCGACCGAGACGCCGAGCGAGCAAAAGCCGTGCGCGTCCGGTGGCGAGACGTGGATCAGCGCGACGTCAATCGGCAGGAGTCCGGAGGCGAACAGACGCGGTACTTCTGAAAGGAAGATTGGGATGTAGTCCGCCTGCCCGCTGTTGACCGCCGCGCGGAGGTTCGCGCCGACAAAGAGCGCTTCGTGGCGAAAGCCCGACAGCACCGCTGGCTGCAGGAACGGTGACGCTCCCTCGGTATGGAGATGAACGAGGCGGACTCCAACCAGTTCGCTGGCGCGTTCCGCCAGTGCGGAGAGCAGCAACGTCGGTGTCGCACTCGCTCCCTGGATGAAGACGCGTTGGCCGCTTCGGACGAGCGCGACTGCTTCGGCGCTCGTCCGGAGCTTGAGGCTGTAGCGATCGAGCCAGCCATCTAACGCCATCGTTTGTGGCTAGCTTGCGAGAGCGGATGGTTGCGTCTGCTTCGCCTCGCGGACGTGGGCTCGTGGCGGGATTGCCAGCACCGGCGTCTTGCTACGATGGAGCACCTCGTTGGTCACGCTGCCGAACGCCCAGCGCCGGATGCCGCCGCGTCCGTGCGTCGAGATGACAATCAGGTCTGCGTCGGTTGTCTCGGCAACACGAGCGATCTCATCGGCTGGCCGACCGGTGCGGACTTCCCAGACTACGCGTAGCCCTTCGCCGCGCAAGCGCGTGGCCAGCGTATCCAGGTCGCCGCGTGCTTCAGCGTGGGCCTGCTCCTCCAGATCGTCAATCTGCGATTGCGAGAGATAGACCGCTTCGGGCGTCTCGGCGATGAACGCCGATTGCCAGTACGGCTCGACAACACGCACCAGCGCGAGCGTTGCGCCGGTGCCCTGGGCCAGTTCGACTGCGTATGGCAGAGCGGTCTCAGATAGTGCCGAGCCATCGAGCGGCACGAGGACGGTGCGCAGCACGTCGTGCGGCTGCTCGTGCTCGTCGCGCACCAGCACGACCGGCACGGTCGAGCCGCGCACGATCTTGTCGGCGACGCTGCCGAAGACCATCCTGCCGAAGCCGCTGCGCCCGTGCGTGGACATGACGATCATCGAGTCGGGCGTGCGGTCGGCCAAGCACGTAAACACCGCCAGTCGGATCGCCGGAGAGGACGCGGACCTCGGATTCGATATCGTCGGACACAACTTCAGCAACCGCGTTGAGATAGTCCGTCGCATTCTCGCGATCCTCGACGGACATCGCCGGTGGGAGGTCAGTGAACGCGGGTTCGTCGATGACGTGGACGATCGTCAACCGTGCGCGCTGACCTCGTGCGATCGTCTCGCCAAGGCTGATGGCATATCGGGAAAGGTCGGAGCCATCGAGTGGAACGATGACTGTCTTCATTCTGCGTCCCCCTATAGATGACCGTCGCGCCGAGCACGGCGCAGACGATCGATGCGTGCGGGTGATTCGTTTCTCAACGTAAGCCTAACGGAGAACGTGTCGCGGGCGTATCACTGACATCGCGGCGGTTGTTACAGAATCGTGTACGTTTTTGCACTTCAGGCTCGGGTCGGCAGGACTCGCAGGTTAGTTTGGGCTACCATTGCTGTGGTAGTTGCCTGCCAATCGCGTGCATCATGGAGAGATCGTATGCGCAAGCATTTGATCCTCGTCGCGGACGACGACGCTCCGATACTACGGCTGGTACGAGCGAAACTGCAGACCGACGGGTATGCCGTCGTCACAGCGACGAACGGCGCGGAAGCTGTCGAGACAGCCGAGCGCGAGCGCCCCGACCTCGTGATTCTCGACATCATGATGCCGGTGATGGACGGCCTGGAGGCGATGAAGCACATTCGCCAGGTCTCGACCGTCCCGATCATCCTCCTCACCGCACGCGCCAGCGGATCGGACAAGATCCGCGGTCTGGATCAGGGCGCGGATGATTATGTGACGAAGCCGTTCGATCCGGACGAGCTGTCTGCGCGCGTCGCCGCAATCATGCGCCGCGTCAGTGGAAGCGGCTCATCGTCGCTGCAAATCCTGAACTACCCCAATGTCACCGTCGACCTGACCAATCGCAGCGTCACCGTCAATGGTGACGAGATGCAGCTCAGCCGGACCGAGTGGGAGGTGCTCTATCAGCTCGCCTCGAACGCCGGTCGCGTCATGCTGCACAGCGAGCTGCTCTCTCGCATCTGGGGGCCTGAGTTCCGCGACGAGACGTATTATCTGCGAACCTGGGTCAGCCGTATTCGGAAGAAGCTCGGCGATCAGGACAATGAAGCGCCGCTCATCCGCACGTTCCCCGGCGTTGGCTACCGGATGGAGCTTCCCAGCGAGGATTCCTGATGCCGCTTAGTGTGATCAAGCCGGTCACGGAAGCGCTCTCGAAGGCGATCGGCGTGCCGGTGTCGCTTGTCGCCAGCGCGCCATCGCCGGTGCGCCGCGCAATGATGGCCGCGACTGAGCAGCACGGCGTTGGCGCGGTCGCCGTGCAAGTCAATCACCATCGCTACCTTGCCTGTCGCTACGACACGGCGCGCGAATCGGTCGTCGTCCTCGGCCCCTATCGGAAAACCGACGATCCGCCGCAGGAGATCGCCACGCTTGATGCTGACGCTGAGGGGCGCGCAATCGCCGCACTGCATGTCGCGTCGGTCGGATTTCGTTCGGCGCTGGAAAACGAACGCAACCGGCTCAATCTCGCCTCGCAACTGGAGGTCGTCAGTCGTTCGGTGCTGGCCGTCACGAGCGAGCTGGAGCTGAACACTGTTCTGCGCCGGATCGTCGATCTGGCAGCGGAGCTGGCCGGCGCGCGCTACGCCGCGCTGGGTATCCCCGGGTCGGACGGCGAGCTCGTTTCCTTCATTACTGCCGGGGTAACGGCAGAGGAAGAGGAGCGCATTGGGGAGCGGCCGCATGGCCACGGCATCCTGGGCTTGCTCCTGCGCGAGCAGCAGACGATCCGGCTGCCTGACCTGACGTTGCATCCGGAGTCGGTCGGCTTTCCCCCGAACCACCCGCCGATGCGGACGTTTCTGGGCGTCCCGATCGTTGCCCGCGGCACCGTGCTCGGCAATCTCTACCTCACCGAGAAACGCTATCGCAGCGAGTTCACTGACGACGATGCCCGACTGGTCGAGCTGCTGGCGCGCCACGCAGCGGTGGCGATCGAGAACGCCCGCCTCTATGCGGCGCTTGATGAGCAGCAGGTACGGCTGCGGACGATCATCGACAAGCTACCGGAGGCGATCCTGGTGATCGAGCCGGGGGCGGAAGAGACGATCACGATGGCGAACTCGCAAGCCTCGGCGCTCGTGGGCTGGCCGATTACGCCGCCGATTAGCGTCGATCACTTTCTGGCGCAGAATCCGCGCTTCGATAGCCAGGGTGGTCGGGTCGACCGCAGCAGCATCCCGATGGTGCGCTCGCTGCAGGCTGGCGAGACGATTTCGCGGCACGAGCTGCGGCTGCTCCGGCCCAGCGGCGAGATGATCACGATTCTGGTCAACAGCACGCCCGTGCATGACCAGACCGGCGCAGTGAGCGCTGCCGTCGTCGTGTTTCAGGACATCACCCAGATCAAGGACGCCGAGCAGCTGAAGGACGACTTTCTGTCGCTCGTGTCGCACGAGCTGCGTACGCCGCTGACAACGATCCAGGGCGGTGCGGCGATGCTCCTGCGCGACTGGGATGCGCTGGACGATGAAAGTCGCCACGCGTTCCTCAGCGACATCGCGTCGGAGAGTCGCCGCCTGGCGAGCCTGATTGAGAACATGGTCCAGCTCTCGAACATCCGCGCCGGACGCCATCCACTGGCAACTGAGCCGGTCCTCGTCCGTCCGCTCGTGCAGCACACGATCCATGCCGAGAGTCGGCTGGTGACTGACCGCGAGTTTCGCATGGCGCTTGAGCCGAACCTGATGCTCGATGCTGATCCGGAGTGGGTCGACCAGGTGCTGCGCAATCTGATACATAACGCGGTGAAGTACACGCCGGACGGCTTGCCGATCGAAGTTGAGGCGCGCAGGCAGGATGGCTGGGTCGAAATGGCGGTGCGCGATTACGGCCCCGGCATCGAGGAGACCGATCTGCCGTATGTCTTCGAGCGCTTCCATCGCTCCTCCGGCGCTCGCCGATCCAGCAAGCCGGGCATGGGGCTCGGACTCTATCTCGCCCGTGTCGTCGTCGAGGCGCACGGCGGCCGCATCTGGATCGAAAGCCCGGACGACGGCGGCCTGCGCGTCGCCTTCCTGCTGCCAGGTATTGATGAAGACGAACTGGACTGATCGAGCAGTAGCCGGCAGCACAGTGGGTCGTCATTGCCAGCAATGGCGAGCAGTCCGATCCTGTCCCACTCAGCGGAGATTGACACACGGCTGTAGCACTATTGCGCTGCTTCACCACGCCCCTGCCACCAAACGCAGACCATACTGACACTGGCTGGCGCGTGGCGCGCCGACGCCGCCTTGTGATGCACAAACAGGAGGGCCACATGTCACTGCCACAGATATTTGACCTGACCGATCGCGTCGCCATTGTGACTGGCGCTGGCTCCGGGCTGGGCGTCATATTCAGCGAAGCCCTGAGCGAGGCCGGTGCGACGGTCGTCTGCGCCGACATTCAGCTCGATGCTGCCGAGAAGACGGCTGCAAGTCTCCGTGAAGTGGGGCGTTCGGCAGCGGCGGTCGGGGCCGATGTCTCCGACGCCGGGGCGGCGCGTGCCATGGTCGACGAGGCGGTGCGGCAGTTTGGGCGGCTGGACATCATCGTCAACAACGCCGGTATTGCCGCCGTTGGTGCGCCCGAGGACGTCGATCCGGCTGAGTGGGCGCAGGTGATCGCCGTCAATCTCAGCGGCGTGTTCTACTGCGCACAGGCTGCGGCCCGCGCGATGATCGAGCTTGGCAACGGCGGCAGCATCATCAATATCGCGTCGATCCTCGGCGACGGCGCATCGCTGCCGGTGGCCGCGACCGCCTACGCAGCCAGTAAGGGCGGCGTCGTGAACCTGACGCGCGACCTGGCGGTCCACTGGGCAGAGCATGGCATTCGCGTAAATGCGATCGGCCCGGCCTACTTCCCGTCCACCATGACTGAAGGCATCTTCGCCGAGCCGCAGATGCTGCAGGCAATTGAAGAGCGCACGCCACTCGGCCGCGTTGGTCGCCCGGAAGAGCTGCGCGGCCCGATTGTCTTCCTGGCCTCCGACGCCGCGTCGTATGTCACCGGCCAGACGCTGTACGTTGATGGCGGCTGGACGTCCTGGTAGGACGAAGCCGTCACATCGCCGTCGCATCCACTATGCTTACGGGATAATTTGCGTGGGCAGAATCGCGCCCGGTAGACGAGCATGTGGAGTGACGGCGATGGCGAGGACGACGGAGCGCTCGACGGATATTGCACGACAGGCGGGGATGAACCCGCTGGACTACCTGCGCCAGCGCGGGTACGTGCATGATGTCACCGATGAAGCTGGGCTGCGAGAAGCGTTCGACACCGGAGCCGTGACCCTCTATAACGGCTACGACGCCACCGCGCCCAGCCTGCACGCCGGAAACCTCGTCTCGATCATGATGCTCTCCAGCCTGCAGCAGTTCGGCCATCGCCCGATTGCCCTCGCCGGTGGCGGTACGACAATGATCGGCGATCCGTCCGGTAAGGACGAGATGCGCAAGATGCTCACGGTTGAGGCGATCAACGAAAACCTCGTCGGCATCAAGGAGCAGTTCGCGCGCTACATCGACTTCGAGGGCGCTCGCTTCGGTACGAACGAGCCTGCGATGCTGATCAACAACGCCGACTGGCTACTGGAGTTGCGGGTGATCCCGTTCCTGCGTGACATCGGCCGTCACTTCTCGGTCAACGAGATGCTCACGGCCGAGACCTACCGGCAGCGCCTGGAGACGACCGGCCTCAGCTTCATCGAGTTCAACTATCGTGTGTTGCAGTCGTACGACTTCCTGCACCTGTTCCGTACCGAAAACTGCATCCTGCAGACGGGCGGTTCGGACCAGTGGGGCAACATCACCGCTGGCGTCGACCTGATTCGCCGTGCCGATGGCGGCAAGGCGTTCGGGCTGGTGACGCCGCTGATTACGACCAGCGACGGCCGCAAGATGGGCAAGTCGGTCAGCGGTGCGATGTGGCTAGACGCCGATATGCTCTCACCGTTCGACTATTACCAGTTCTGGATCAACACGACCGACGATGATGTCGCCCGATTCATGCGTCTCTATACCTTCCTGCCGGAGGACTACATCAACGACCTGACGTCCGTTTCCGGCGAAGCACTGCGTGAGGCGAAGGCGGTCCTCGCCTGGGAGGCGACGGCCCTGACACACGGCGACGCAGCAGCGGACTCTGCTGCCGAGCGCACCCGCATGCTGTTCACCGCCGCCAGCGGCACGATCTCCACCGACGAAGCTGCCGCCATCGCCGACGACCTGCCGCTCGCAGCCGACGCAACCCTCGCCGATGTCGTCATCGGCGCAGGCCTGGGCAAGTCACGCAATGAAGTACGTCGCCTGGCGGCGCAAGGCGGACTCAGCGTAAACGGCGAGCGTGTCGAGAACGTTGACGTTCCAGCGAGTGACCTGGATGATGTCCTCGTCCTTCGCGCCGGCAAGAAGCGCTTCCGAACGGTGCGTCTGGTTCGCGAGGGCTAGCACGCAGGCAGGATCAAGATATCAGCAGGGCAGGCTCAGCAGCCTGGCTTTTTCCGTGTCATCGCCGTGAGGCGACGCCCCCGCGCAAGGTCGATGGCGGCTTCGGCGTATCGCATACGCCCGGCCGGAAACACGACCATCCAGCATG